>JAHLFO010000153.1 GCA_018883785.1 Candidatus Bacteroides intestinipullorum | reverse complement strand
CCTGCAGGCCGTCGCGCACCAGCAGGTAGGCCAGGCCCACGGATTGCGAGCCCGAGGCGCAGGCGGCCGAGGCGGTCAGGTTGATGCCGCGCAGGCGGAAGAGGCAGGCCAGGTTCATCGTCACGGTAGAGTTCATCGACTGGAAGATGCTGCCGCTGCCGCAAGCCGCCGTGTCATGGAACTCGCGGAATTTGTCCAGCGCCTCCATCGTGGCCTCGGCCACAGAGTCGTTGCCGTAGACGATGCCCACCTCGTGGGCGGCGATGTAGTCGGGATCCAGGCGCGCGTCTTCCAGGGCGGCGCGGGTGGCCATGTAGGCATATTGCGCCTCCTCGGGCATGAACTGGCGCAGGTTGCGCGACACGTAGGGTTTCAAGTTGGGTTGGGGAACAGCCGTGCACAGGGCCGAACGGAAGCCCGCGTCCTTACGCTCTTGGCTGAAAATGACTCCGCTGCGGCCGTCGTACAGCGACTGGCGCACTTCGTCCAAAGTGGTTCCCAGGCAGGACCAGATGCCCATGCCGGTAATTACTACTCTTCTCATCTATTTCTTTATTTCATTATCAAAATCATTCAATCTTCTTCTTGTAGCACCTCCGCCGTTTGCCGAAGGTGGGATGCAAGGGCTTCCACTGCCCCAGTTCCTTCACGTTGTCCTCCAGCTGGGGGCCGGTCTCGGCATATCGGATGCCCAGCGCGTTGTATATCGGTATGAGGTCTGCGAAGAACAGGGCGTTGACGCCCAGCCCCTGGTAGTCGGGACGCACGGCCACAAGGTAGAGGTCGGCCTTGTCCGAATGTTTCCACTTCAGGGCACGCAGCAGGTAGAACCAGCCGAAGGGCCACAACCGCCCGCCGCTCTGCTGCAAGGCGCGCGAGAGGCTGGTCATCGTGATGGCCGCGCCCACCAGTTCGCCCTCGGCATTCTCTACCACGGGCACCAGGCGCAGGTCCAGGATGGGCATGTACCGCTTCAGGTATTCGTCGATCTGATGATCCATCAGCTCCGTGTAGCCATACAACGGGGCATAGGCCTGGTTCAGCAGTTGGAACACCTTGCGCCCGTAGCCTTCCTGCACCTCCTTCTGCGTCAGCTTGCGCACATGCAGGCCATACATCTCCTTGGCCAGGGCGGCCGTGCGGGCATAGCGCGGGGGCACCTCGGCAGGCACCTCGATGCGCGCCTGCACCCAGTCCACCTCCTTCGCGAAGCCCAGCGCCTCCAGGTGGCGGGGATAATAGGGCGGGTTGTAGATGGTGATGGACGAACCCAGCTGGTCGAAGTCCTCGACCAACATGCCCTCCTTGTCGAAGTCGAAGATGCCCATCGGGCCGACCACGCAGTCCATGCCGCGCTCCCTGCCCCAGCACTCCACGGCGTGCAGCAAGGCGGCTGCCACGTCCACATCGTCCACAAACTCGATGAAGCCGAAGCGCACGTTGCGCGTCTTCCACTTCTCGTTGGCACGCCGGTTGATGATGCCGGCAATGCGCCCCACGGGATTCCCATCGGCATCATAGGCCACGAATGCCTGAATGTCCGAAAACTCCAAGGCGGCATTCTTGGCCGGGTCGAATGTTTCCCGGATGTCCTGTTCCAAATCGGGCACATAATAAGGATTGCCCGCGTACAACTGACGGGGCAGGCGGACGAAATCGTCCATCTCGTGTCCGTTTTTTACCTCTTTTATATATACATTCTGCATAGCGGGGGGCAAAATTAGACAAAGATTCCACATACGCCAAACCGGCACACCTCATCGGAACATTTTTGGGGAATATATGACCAACCCAAATAGGACATATTCAGGAGATTCGCTCGGGTACATCGCCGTCCGCGGGCGGAAGCTCGCCCAAGCACGGGCGCACGGGCAGCCGCCTGAAAGCTGGGAAACAAGTCGTTACAAACAGGCCGTCCACAAGCCTGCGGACCGCGTGGACGTGTAACAGATTCGTAACGCATCTGTCACCCATCCTTCAAAAAAACGCCAAATTTATGTAATACAAGGCCTGTACTTTTGCGAAAAATTTTCAACCAACTATCAAAGACATGAAACAAATCGACCGAGCACTCTTGTCAATGCTCCTCCTTTTGCTGGCCGGGATGCCTGTCCTGGCCGATGAGCACGTCAACACCAAGGATTACGTAAACGTCAACGAGACCAAACAATGCGCCATCCGTGGCCGCATCGTGGACACCGCCGGACAGACCCTGCCGGGTGCCACCATCTACATCGAATCCCTCCACACGGGCGTCATCAGCGACATCAACGGGTTCTACACCCTCGCCAACCTGAATCCCGGCACCTACAAGGTCACCGTGCGCTACGTGGGCTACTCGCCCGTGGAGACGACCCTCACCCTAAGCGAAGGGACAACCCTCGTGAGAGACTTCACCCTGAGCGAAGGCATCGAACTGCAAGAAGTCGTGGTGGGCGGCACTTTCCAGGGCCAACGCCGCGCCTTGGCCTCGCAGAAGAACGCGATGGGCATCAGCAACGTGGTGTCCGCCGACCAGGTGGGCAAGTTCCCCGACTCCAACATCGGCGACGCCCTGAAGCGCATCAGCGGCATCAACGTGCAGTATGACCAGGGC
>JAHLFO010000152.1 GCA_018883785.1 Candidatus Bacteroides intestinipullorum | reverse complement strand
GGATAGGGGGGTTAGTATCATTGCTGTTCTCAAAAGTTTTATTGGCAGCAATGAAAAAATGAGACCCGGAGGGTATCCGTGGCCTCATTGTCGTATTGAGGCTTTTTACAGCCTAATGCTCGGTGCCCCTCTGTGTAGGCTTGGTGTTTCTCTGTGTAACCGCCCCCCGGCGGGCAGCGGTCAAAGCTTCGCGCCGTTGCGCTTTTGCACGTTGTAGTATATCTTCAGCGGGTTGGCAAGTATCTTGGTGAAGCCCTTCACGTCGTCGGCGGTCCAGGCGCGGTTTACTTCGCCGTATTCGCCGAAGTCGGTCTTCATGAGGTCCAGCGGGCTGTCGACTCCCACGAGCGTGTAGCCCAGCGGGCGCAGGCGGACGATGACCGTGCCGCTCACGTTGCGTTGCGAGCTGGCGAGGAACTGCTCGATGTCGCGCATGACGGGTTCGAGGTACTGCGCTTCATGCAGGAACATGCCGTACCATGTGCCGAGCTGGTCCTTCCAATACTGCTGCCACTTGGTGAGGGTATGCTTTTCGAGCATCTTGTGTGCGTTGATGATGAGCATGGGGGCGGCGGCCTCGAAGCCCACGCGTCCCTTGATGCCGATGATGGTGTCGCCCACGTGCATGTCGCGGCCGATGGCGTAGGCGGCTCCAATCTCCTCCACCTTCTGGATGGCCTGGATGGGGTCGTCAAAGCGTTCGCCGTTGATGGCTTTCAGTTCGCCCTGCTCGAAGGTCAGTTTCAACTGTTCGGTGCCTTCCTTGGTGCAGTGCTTCAGGTAGGCGCTCTCCGGCAGTCCCTGTGCCGAGTCGAGGATTTCACCTCCGCAGATGCTCGTGCCCCAGATGCCTACGTTGTAGGAATACTTCAGCTTGGCGAAGTCGGCGGCAAAACCGTGCTTGTTCAGGTAGTCAATCTCCTCTTGCCGGCTCAGGGCCATGTCGCGGGTCAGGGTGATAATCTCCACGCCCGGTGCCATCACGAGGAACGTCATGTCGAAGCGCACCTGGTCGTTGCCGGCGCCCGTCGAGCCGTGGGCGATGGCGTCCGCGCCTATCTCGTTGGCATAGCGGGCGATGGCCAGTGCCTGGAAGATACGCTCCGAACTGACCGAGATGGGGTAGGTGCCGTTGCGCAAGACGTTGCCGAAGACCATGTACTTCAGGCTCTTCTCGTAATACTCGTGCGTCACGTCGAGAGTGACATATTTCGTGGCCCCCAGCTTGTAGGCGTTCTCTTCGTTGGTCTTGAGTTGTTCGGCGCTGAATCCGCCCGTGTTGGCGCAGGCCGCATGTACTTCATATCCTTTCTCCTTGGCCAGATACATCACGGTGAACGAGGTGTCCAGCCCGCCGCTGAATGCGACTACAACTTTCTTTTTTTCCATATCGTTTAATGAAGAATTAAGAATGAAGAATGAAGAATGCTCGTGTGCTCCTCATTCTTCTTCTGATGGTTTATGCTCTTTATTTATTATAATGAAAGGATGGAGTGAAAGAATGCAGAGTTCGCATGGAATTCTTCATTCTTCGTTCTTCATTCTTCATTTAGATTTTGTCTTCCTCGTGCAACGCCGGGTCGTACAGCATCGCCGTGCAGATGCAGAACTTGCGGTTCTTGGCCACCAGGATATCGTGGTTGATGCAGCCTTCGCAACCCTTCCAGAACGCCTCGTCGTCGGTCAGTTCGTTGAAGGTGACGGGCACGTAGCCCAGCTCGGTGTTCATCTTCATTACGGCCGCGCCGCTGGTCAGGCTGAATATCTTGGCCCAGGGCCAGCGCAGGCGGGCCAGGCGGAACGAGGCCTGCTTGATGCGTTTGGCCAGTCCGATGCCTTGGTATTTGGGGTGAACGATGAGGCCCGATGTGGCCACGTATTGCTTGTTGCCCCAACTCTCTATATAGGTGAATCCCGCAAAGTCGTCGCCGTTCAGGGCGATGATGGCCTTGCCTTCCTTCATCTTGGTGGCCAGATACTCGTGTGTGCGTTCGGCGATGCCGGTGCCGCGCTTCTTGGCCGCCTCGCGGATGGTGTCCAGTATCGTGTCTACATAAACTTCATGTGAGGCGTCGGCCACCATCACATCAATCTGCATTACATCCATTTCTTTTTGTGTTACTTATATATTATATATGTGTTTAGTTTTTGAGCTTATCATAAACTCGCTTACTTGGGTTGTACTTCTTTTCAATCCTTGATATTCGGTATGATGTCTTCCAGAAAACGTCTCACCTCGTCGTGCGTGACGCGTTCGGCCAGTACCAGCATGATGGTGTCGTCGCCCGCTATGGTGCCCAGGATGGCCGGACATTCGCGGTTGTCGATGTCGTAGGCAATGCTACTGGCATAGCCGGGACGTGTGCGTATGACGGCAATGTTGCGTGAGAATTGCAGGGAGATGAAGCCGTTGCTCCGCAGCATCTCGCCCGTAGACTGCCGGACGGGGCGTTTGTACAGGATGTCGTTGGGCAGCACATACACGTAGCGGCCATTGGTATTGGCGGCCTTGGCCACTTTCAGTTGCTTCAGGTCGCGCGACAGGGTGGCTTGCGTCAGGGTGAAGCCTTCCTGCACCAAGGCTTGTATCAGTTCTTCCTGCGAGCTGATTTCCTTGCTCGAGATTATCATCTTGATGGCATCCAGCCGGTTTGCTTTCTTCTTTATCATCTGTATAAATATTCTCAAAATGCGCGGCAAAATTACGCATTATTGGAAAAGTATGCAAGATTATCCACCGGTTTTATGATGTTTATGCAGAAAAAGCCACCTGTTTGTGGTGGCTTTCCGATGGTGCGGGCGTTGAAACCTCATTTCTTCAGTGCCAATCCATCCTTGAAGGCATTGCCCACCTTCTCGCCTACCGCCAGGTAGTGGTTGTGTATCGGGTCGAATACGATGGGGCGCAGCTTGGCCGGGTCGATCTTGCCCTTCTCGTCCAGGATGCGTTCATCGGCAGAGACGTTGATGATTTTGCCCACCAGATGGCACGTCTCCGGATCGTAGGA
>JAHLFO010000151.1 GCA_018883785.1 Candidatus Bacteroides intestinipullorum | reverse complement strand
CTGCGATGTCCTAACTTGGCTTTTTCATTGCTTTTTCTGTCTTTCATTTTTTCAAGCCATCTTCCTAAAACGCCTATCTGCCAATAACTTTGCTACATTTTTCTGTTTATCACTTTTTATTCGTACTTTTGCACTCGTATAATCCAAAACACATTGACATGAGCAATGAACTGCATCCATTAAAACCCTTCTTGCCTAAGGAAGCCAAGATTTTGATTTTAGGAAGTTTTCCACCTCCTAAAAAACGTTGGTGCATGGAATTCTTCTATCCCAATTGGACTAACGACTTTTGGAGAATCTGGGGATATATCACCCAAGGAGATAAAAACTACTTTGTCATCCCCAACGAAAAACGGTTTGATAAAGCAAAGATAGAAGATTTCTGCCGGGAGTATGGCATAGCCCTTTATGATACGGCCGAGGAAGTGATCCGCTTGAAGAACAACGCTTCAGACAACTTCTTGCAAATTGTCCGGCCTACCGACGTCGCCGCTTTGCTGGAGCAACTCCCCAAATGCCACACCCTTGTAGCCACAGGTCAGAAATCAGCAGAAACCCTACAAGCCACTATCGGTTGCCCCCCATTGGCCGTTGGCGAAGCCGTCTATGCCACATACTTGGGAAGAGAAATCAAAGTGTGGCGGATGCCTTCATCTTCACGAGCCTATCCGCGACCGATAGCATGGAAAGCTGAATACTATAAGCGGATATTGGAATAAGAAGAGGCCCCATTGAAATCCCAATATATCTATATGAGAAGAAGCCAACTGGCCACAAACCGGCCTGTTGGCTTCCTCGCTCTGACGGGGATTATTTCTTTTCCTTCCCTGAATTTTCTTCCTTCTTGTGCCGAGGCTCGTTCTTGGCAAGCATGATGACATTGAAGGCATACTCGGACATCCACTGCTCGGAATAGCCCAGACGCTCCTTGTATTGACGGACAGCCATTGCTGTCTTGTGCACATCATCTTTCTTCCACACCGTCTTGGTGCAGACATCGTGCATGGTCTTCTCGACCATGGTGCGCAAAGCTCCCTTGAAGACGGAGGGTAGGCGGAACTTCCATTGCATCAAAGTGCCTATAAGCATAATCAAATCGTTCGAGAAGCCTTGGTAGAGGAACAAGTAGGACTGCACCTCGTTCTGCGTGCGGCAATGCTTCTTCACGGAGGCATCGATCTCTTTGAAGAAATTCTCACTGATGCCATAATCCTGCATTAGCATCTTGCGCGAGGCAGCCTTTTCCGCCAAGCCTATACGCCCATTTTGAGTAGGAACCTTGAACAGGCGTTTGAAGTTAAGCACATCCGGAAAGAGGCGGATGTTGGTGATGCCCAAATTGACCGCTATCACCGACTGAAAATATACTCGCGTCAAGGAGATGAAGTCCTCCACACCCTTGGGCGAAACTTGTTGCTTGTTTTTGTTGAACAATCTGGCTATTATACCCATATCAATCTAAACTACATATTAATTAATCCCTGCCGGACATCCTGCGCCGGCTATTTGCCTGCAAAAATAAATCATTTTTTGCAATCTTCCACTACCGGCAGCCTAACTTTTCAACCGGAAATGAAACTTGTGCGCTTCAAATACCGGCTCCACAATGTCATACCGAATTAATTTGGCCAACAGATGCTCGGCTGCCCGGCGTGAAATGCGAGCCATGCGGCAATATTGATTCAAGGACAAGTTTCCGTTCTCCTCCAACAGACGGAGCAGAAGCTGCTCGCGCCCGGTGAACGCCATCCACTCTCCCCGAGGGCTGTCGCTTTGCTGCCAAACCCGAAGATGCACGGGAGTGGCAAGGATGGTCTCGTCCGCTATACGCAGATAGGCCAAATTACGGCCGGATTCATCCTTGGCATACACCGGCTTGTGTGGGCTCTCGGGGATGGTCACCACCAGCACGCACCGTCCCTCCACGGCATACGTCTGCATCTCACACTCCACCTGCGGCGTGCAATACAGCCGCGCGGCTGCTTCCAGCATATAGCGTTCTTCCTCCGAACGAACGCCTGCTATCTTCCCATTATCCTTCACCCCCACAAGCAACCTCCCGCCATCGGTGTTGGCAAAAGCAGAAAATGTCTTGGCTATCTTGCGCGCATCCGAGATCTCAAATTTGAAGTCCTGCTGCTGATGCTCGCCCTCGGCAATGAGTGAGTGAATATACTCCGTATCCGTTATCCGTTTCATACCGCAAAAGTAGACAAAAAACACAGAAAGGGCATCCCTGAACAAAAAAAACATCACCGTTCTGCAAAAAAATACCTTTTTCCTATATTTATTTCAAGAAAGGATGTATTTTTGCCCTGCATTATAAAACGAAGTAATACAAAAGGATTATGAAAGAACTGATTGAAAAGCTTGCAGCACTGTATGCTGAATTTGAAAAAGATGCCAAGGCCCAGTTGGAAAACGGCAACAAAGCTGCCGGTACCCGTGCCCGCAAGAGCTCACTGGAAATTGAGAAAACCATGAAGGAGTTCCGCAAAGCATCTTTGGAAGCGTCCAAACAATAATGAACGTTCCCAAAATCACGTTTGATTTGAAAAAGGCTGCCCACAAGGTGGTCTTTTTTTAACGTAAAAAGTCAGCCGGAAAGATTGTCGGTTGCAAGAAAATCATTATCTTTGCAAACGGTTACGGTTAAGACACTGAAACTTACATATCATTAATTATTTTAACTAATTAATAGAGCTGATTATGACTTATTCACACGAAGTTGAACACATGTGTGTTGTAAAGAAAGGTCCCAACCACGGACCGGCTCCCATCCCCGAAGAAGGCAAGTGGGTGAAAGCAAAAGAAATCGTAGACATCTCCGGCTTGACCCACGGTGTGGGTTGGTGCGCTCCCCAACAGGGTGCCTGCAAGCTGACGCTGAACGTCAAGAACGGTGTCATCCAAGAATGTCTGGTTGAAACGCTGGGCTGCTCCGGCATGACCCACTCTGCTGCCATGGCTTCTGAAATCCTGCCGGGCAAAACCATCCTCGAAGCCTTGAACACGGACCTCGTTTGCGACGCCATCAACACTGCCATGCGCGAACTGTTCCTGCAAATCGTATACGGCCGCACACAGTCCGCATTCTCCGAAGGCGGCTTGATGATTGGTGCCGGCTTGGAAGACCTCGGCAAGGGATTGCGCAGCCAGACGGGCACCCTCTTCGGCACATTGGCCAAGGGTCCGCGTTACCTCGAGTTGACCGAAGGCTACATCACCCGCATGGCCCTCGATGCAGACGACCAAGTCATCGGCTATGAATATGTCCACATGGGCAAGTTCATGGAACAAGTAAAGAACGGCAAAGATGCCAACGAAGCCCTGAAAGCCGTTACTGGCACGTACGGACGCTTCAAACCCGAGCAGGGCGCAGTTAAATACATTGACCCACGTAAAGAATAATGAAGGAGGACACAGACAATGATTAGACCCGTACAATTTGAAAGCCAAGACCGCCGTATCAAGCAAATTCTTGCCGCACTGAACGAATACGGCATCAAAGACATTGAAGAGGCCAACGCCATCTGTGACGCCGCCGGCATTGACCCGTACCTGACTTGTCAGGAAACGCAGGGCATCTGCTTCGAGAATGCCAAGTGGGCCTATGTAGTAGGTTGCGCCATCGCCCTCAAGAAAGGCTGCAAGAATGCTGCCGACGCAGCCGAGGCTATCGGTATCGGCCTGCAAGCCTTCTGTATCCCTGGCTCTGTAGCCGACGACCGCAAGGTAGGTCTGGGACACGGTAACCTCGCAGCCCGCCTGCTGCGCGACGAGACGCAGTGCTTCGCTTTCTTGGCTGGACACGAGTCCTTCGCTGCTGCCGAAGGTGCCATCAAGATTGCCGAAATGGCCAACAAGGTGCGCAAGAATCCCTTGCGTTGCATCTTGAACGGCTTGGGCAAGGACGCTGCCATGATCATCAGCCGCATCAACGGCTTCACATACGTACAGACTCAGTTTGACTACTACACGGGTAAGCTGGCCGTAGTAAAAGAGACCCCGTACTCCGATGGCCCGCGTGCCAAGGTTAAATGCTATGGCGCCGACGATGTACGCGAAGGCGTAGCCATCATGTGGCACGAGAACGTAGACGTATCCATCACAGGTAACTCTACGAACCCCACCCGCTTCCAGCACCCCGTAGCAGGTACTTATAAGAAAGAACGTGTATTGGCTGGCAAGCCTTACTTCTCCGTAGCATCCGGTGGTGGCACAGGCCGCACGTTGCATCCGGACAACATGGCTGCAGGTCCTGCTTCTTACGGCATGACCGACACCATGGGCCGTATGCACAGCGATGCTCAGTTCGCAGGTTCTTCTTCCGTACCCGCACACGTAGAAATGATGGGCTTTTTGGGCATCGGCAACAACCCGATGGTAGGTTGCACCGTAGCCTGCGCCGTTAACGTAGCTCTTGCTCTGAACAAGTAATTTGAATTACTGATTATATGAAAATCCCTATAGCTTTGGCTATGGGGATTTTTATTTATCTGCCATTTGAAGGCTGCTACGTATTTTCTTGTCGTCAACTCACCTCAATTATTAGATATACTTCAATGGCAAAGTGAGCTTATTCTTTGGATAAATGTTTTCTATCTTCCACAAAAAGACTAATTTTGCGGCAAACAATTTAGGAAGAAGACAATGACCGATCCCCACCTGCTTGGCAAAGCCGGCGAAGACGCCGCAGCCGACTACCTGGAAGAAAAAGGCTACACCATCCTTGACCGCAACTGGCGGAAAAACCGCTTGGAGCTGGACATCATCGCCACAAAAGGCGACATCATCGCCTTTGTCGAGGTGAAAACCAGAAAGAATACGGATTTCCGCGAACCTCATGAAGCCGTGGATTGGAAAAAGATTCGCCATATCGTGGTGGCCGCAGATGCTTACATCAAGTTGCACGCCATCGACTTGAAGATCCGCTTCGACATCATTGACGTGGTGGGCGATGTCGGCCAGTTCCAGATTACCCAAATTGAAGATGCTTTCAACTCTCCTATTTTCCATTGAACGCCTATGTACACAGAGATATATTCCTTTCCACTTATCGACTTGAAAGAAACTGATTCCACCAACCGCTACCTGACCCAGCTTTGCAACCAAGAGCAAGTAGCCGAATACACCACCGTACGCGCCGACTATCAGACAGCAGGCAAAGGCCAACGCGGCAACACATGGGAGTCGGAACGTGGCCGTAACCTGATGTTCAGCTTCGTGCTCTACCCCACCTTTCTGAAGGCAAGCCGCCAGTTCCTTCTGTCCCAGCTCACCGCACTGGCTGTCCAGGAAACCTTGGATTCGTGGACTGAGGACATCCGCATCAAGTGGCCCAACGACATCTATTGGAAAGAGAAGAAAATCTGCGGCATGTTGATAGAAAACGAACTCTCTGCCAACGGCATTGCCCGAAGCATTGTAGGCATCGGCCTGAACATCAACCAGGACGACTTCCGAAGTGATGCCCCCAATCCCATATCGCTCAAACAAATCACCGGACAAGAACATGACCGGACAGAAATCCTGAATGGCATCATGACACGTGTGAAGCACTATTATCAGGAATTACAAGGACCTGACAGTGGAAAGATTGCATCAGACATCGCCCAAGCCTACCATCAAGCTTTATTCCGACGGGAAGGCTGGCACCCTTACGAAGATGTGTCGGGACGCTTCATGGCCCGCCTGCTCCGTGTAGAAGAAGACGGACGCTATGTCCTGCGAGATGAAGCAGGAAAAGAACGCGGATACTTGTTCAAAGAAGTACAATACATTCTCTGACATGAAGGACATTGACCGACAGATCCTGCACATCGCCCTGCCTTCCATCGTGAGCAACATCACCGTGCCTTTGCTGGGGTTAGTGGACGTCACCATTGTGGGACACCTGGGCGACCCGGCTTATATCGGTGCCATTGCTGTGGGAGGCCTGCTGTTCAACATCATCTACTGGATATTTGCCTTCCTTCGGATGGGCACCAGCGGAATGACGTCGCAAGCCTACGGCCGGCAGGATGCGCAGGAGACCTTCCGCCTGCTGGTACGGTCCGTAGGGCTTGGCGTGCTGATTGCCGTATTGCTCGTGGCCTTGCAGACACCCATCGTCCAAGGGGCCTTCTTCTTCATCCACCCCACAGGAGAAATCCGGGAGTTGGCCATCACCTACTTCCGCATCTGCATCTGGGGCGCACCGGCCATGCTGGGTTTGTATGGATTGACGGGATGGTATATTGGCATGCAAAATTCGCGCATCCCGATGGCGGTGGCCATCACACAGAATGTGGTGAACATCGTGGCCAGCTTGTCCTTCGTCTATGGAGGAGGCATGAAGGTAGAGGGCGTGGCGTTGGGCACATTAGTAGCCCAATGGGCAGGCTTCCTGATGGGGCTCATCCTATGGTTCAGATACTACGGCCATCTGCGCAGGTTCCACTTGCAAGGCTTATGGCAACGTGAAGCCCTGAAGCGCTTCTTCGGAGTGAACCGCGACATTTTCCTACGGACACTCTGCCTGGTAGCCGTAACTTTGTTCTTTACTTCCGCCGGAGCGGAGCAAGGAGAAATCATCTTGGCAGTCAATACCTTGCTGATGCAGCTCTTCACGCTGTTCTCCTATGTGATGGACGGCTTTGCCTATGCTGGCGAAGCATTAAGCGGACGGTACATTGGCGCCCAAGATCACTTGACCTTCCGCCTCACGGTGCGACGGCTCTTTGCATGGGGAGCAGTCATGGTCATCCTCTTCACCGCAGCCTACGCCTTGGGTGGGAATGGTTTCTTGAGCCTCCTGACGGATGAGCCAGAAGTCCTCTCCGCCTCGAATGATTATTTCCTTTGGGCACTGGCCATCCCCTTGGCCGGAGTGGCAGCTTTCGTCTGGGACGGTGTCTTCATCGGGGCCACGGCCACACGAGGCATGCTGACAGCCATGGCCATAGCGGCACTTTGCTTCTTCGGATGCTACTTCGGCTTACGGGATACATGGGGCAACCATGCTTTGTGGATGGCCTTCCTGCTCTACCTGGCCACGCGTGGAGCGGTACAAACCGGATTGGCCCGAGAGGTAGAACGAAAAGCTTTCAAGATAATAAGTAACCAATGACTACCACTCTCCACATCAAGAACATGGTCTGCCCCCGTTGCATCCGGGCCGTGACAGATTGCCTCACGAGACTTGGCCTGCACCCGTTGTCCGTGGAGTTGGGCATAGCCGTGATCCGGGAAGAGGTAGACGATGCCCTCCGCACCCATCTCCGCCAAGCCCTGGAAGCGGAAGGCTTCGAGTTGCTGGAAGCACCGCGTGCCCGCTTGGTAGAGCAGATCAAGGATGCCGTCATCCAGTTGGTTCACTACCGCGAAGCGGCTCCCTCCGCGAACCTTTCCCGCTATCTTTCCGAACTTTTGCACAAGGACTACAGCACACTGAGCAAAGTGTTCTCCGAAGAGACTGGCAGCACCATCGAACGATATGCCATCGCCCAGAAGATTGAGCGCGCCAAGGAGCTGCTGACCTACGACGAACTGACGCTGAACGAGATTGCCGACCAACTGGGTTACTCCAGCGCCGCCTACCTGAGCACGCAGTTCAAGCAAATCACAGGCCTTACCCCCAGTGCCTTCAAGCGGTCGCAAGACAACAAACGCAAGGGACTGGACGAACTGTAACGCCCGCCCCGGCCCAAAATGCGATTCCGCTATCCGATTCCTTGTCCACAGGAAGGGATAGCAAAGGTGGCACCTTTTCCTACAATCAATGGCATTGATTCCTACCAAAGGTGGCACCTTTGGTCTACGTAGGCACGGAGCCGATGCTGCCTTGCTATGCCGGAAGCAGGGCTTTCCTGCGCCATCGAACCACAGGCAAGCCCGCCTTGATGCCAGAAATCCATAAATTTTATCCTTAATTTTATACCCCCCGTTCCGCCTTTCCTCCCTACCTTTGCCCCCGAAAAGAAAGGAACCAAACGTATGGAAAAGACTACTACCCAAGACACCTTCCCCATCCTGGGGATGAGTTGCGCCGCCTGTGCCGCCCGTGTGGACAAGACACTGAACAAGCAACCGGGCGTATGCCAGGCCTCCGTCAACTATGCCGCCGCTACGGCGCTGGTGGAGTATGACCCGTCACAGACCTCGCCCGAAGCCCTGCGACACGCGGTGCAGGAGGCTGGCTACGACCTTGTCATCACCCACGACGAACACACGGCGGACGAGGTGGAAGAAGCACACCGCAAGACATACCAATCGCTGAAGCGGCGCACCACGTGGGCCATCCTCCTGGCCATCCCCATAGCTGTCATCGGCATGGGTTTCATGGACCGGTCTTGGGCGGGCTGGAGCACGTGGCTGCTGTCCACGCCCGTGGTCTTCGGGCTGGGGCGCAGCTTCTTCGCCAATGCCTGGAAACAACTGCGCCACGGCTCGGCCAACATGGACACCCTGGTGGCCAGCAGCACGGGCGTGGCCTATCTGTTCAGCGTGTTCAACCTGTTCTTCCCCGACTTCTGGCTGTCCCGTGGCATCACGCCGCACGTCTACTTCGAGTCGTCGAGCGTCATCATCGCCTTCATCCTGCTGGGACGCTTGCTAGAAGAACGGGCCAAGGGCCATACCTCGCAAGCCATCAAGAAACTGATGGGGTTGCAGCCCAAGACGGTGACGATTGTGGCTCTTCATTCTTCATTAAAAGAGGTTCCCATCGAACAGATACGGGTGAATGACATCATCATGGTAAAGCCGGGCGAACGCATTGCCGTAGACGGCGTGGTGACCGAAGGAAGTTCTTACGTGGACGAGAGCATGCTGAGCGGCGAACCCGTTCCCGTAGCCAAACGGCCGGACGACAAGGTCTATGCCGGCACCATCAACCAGAAAGGCAGCTTCCGCTTCCGCGCGGAGAAGGTGGGGACAGACACGCTCTTGGCTAAAATTATCCACCTGGTGCAGGACGCGCAAGGCTCCAAGGCTCCCGTACAGAAGCTGGTGGACAAGGTAGCCGCCGTCTTCGTGCCGACCATCATGGGCATTGCGCTGCTCTCGTTCATCCTCTGGATAGTGCTTGCCCCGGCTGAAGGCTTCACCCACGGCCTGCTGGCACTGGTGACGGTGCTCATCATCGCCTGCCCCTGCGCCTTGGGACTGGCCACGCCCACCGCCATCATGGTGGGCATAGGCAAAGGGGCCGAACGGGGCATCCTCATCAAGGACGCGGAGAGCCTCGAGACGGCCCGCAAGGTCAATGCCGTTGTGCTGGACAAGACGGGCACCGTGACCGAAGGGCATCCTGCCGTGCAACACATCCTTTGGCTCAACGAAGAAGCCCGGCAATCTGCTCCTGTCCTGTTGGCTTTGGAGCGGCAATCTGAACACCCCTTGGCGGAGGCGATCTTGGGAAATGAAGAATTAAGAATGAAGAATGAAGAATTTGCCGCTTTCAACGAACATTCTTCATTTCCCCGCGAAGCGGGTATTCCTCATTCTTCATTTAAAAAGGTGGATGGATTCGAGAGCGTGACGGGACAAGGCGTAAAGGGCATCTATAAAGGCATTCCCTATTATGCGGGCAACCGCCGCCTGATGCAGGGCCGCCGCATCTCCCCCACCCTGCAAGAAGCCGCCTCGGTTTGGGAAGCAGAGGCGCAGACCGTCGTATGGTTTGCCAACGATACGGAAGCCCTGGCCGTCATCGCCATTGCCGACCGCATCAAGCCTTCGTCCATCGAGGCCATCCGCACCCTGCAAGCCGGAGGCATCAACGTCCACTTGCTGACGGGCGACAACGAGGCTACCGCACAGGCCATTGCCCGCCAAGCCGGCATCACGCAATACAAGGCCGGCGTATTGCCACAAGACAAGGCGGCATTCATACACCAGTTGCAACAGGAAGGCAAGGTAGTGGCCATGGTGGGCGACGGCCTCAACGACAGTGCCGCACTGGCACAAGCCGACCTCAGCATCGCCATGGGCAGCGGCAGTGACATTGCCATGGACGTGGCGAAAATGACGCTCATCTCGTCCGACCTCCGCAAGATACCCGAAGCCCTACACCTCTCGCGCCTGACGGTGCGCACCATCCGGCAGAACCTCTTCTGGGCCTTCATATACAACACGATAGGCGTACCCATCGCCGCCGGCGTGCTCTATCCCGTCTGCGGCTTCCTGCTCAACCCGATGATTGGCGGGGCAGCCATGGCATTCAGCAGTGTCAGCGTGGTGACGAACAGCCTGAGGCTGCGCCGGAAGAAGCTCTCTGCTAATGAAGAAGTAAGAACGAGGAATGAAGAATTAACGGATATATGTCAAACTAAAACAGAAGAAAAGACAATGGAAAAACAATTCAAAGTCAGCGGCATGATGTGCAACCACTGCCGCATGCACGTCGAGAAGGCATTGAACAAGTTAGAAGGCGTCAGCGCCACCGTCACCCTCGATCCGCCCGTGGCCACGGTGCAGTTCAACGGCAAGGAATACACGCTGGACGAGCTGCAACAGCAAGTCACGGAAGAGGCAGGCGAATATACGCTGAGCGAGTAAACGGAAGTACAAGAGGGCGTGCCAGAATAGAGACTACCTATCATTCCGGCACACCCTCCTCCTAAGAATTCCTATCGGTCATCACGGCCTGTCCACGCCACAAGCATTCAGCCCCGGACCGCCGCCAGCCGTATATCCCCGGCTTTCGCCCGATGCCCACGGAGAAACCCAGAAAGCATAGAGGTCGCCGCCTTTCAGGTAGAACTTGGCGCGGATAGTCTTGCCTTTCAAGGATGAGAGGTCTTCATGACCTTTCCAAGTCACCAGTTGCTTGGTGCTGTCCGCCCGCTTCATCACGATACAATCCTTCTTGGTGAATCCCGGAATGGGCTGTCCCGCCTCGTCCAGCAGCTCGACGGCCAGCGTGGATTTCTTGCCACGAACATCAGCGTTGACAAAGAAGTATGCCCCGTCGCAAGCGAAAGGCCGTGTCAGCAGCGTGCCTTCTTCCTGCCCGCCGCGAACGGATACGAACCCATCCCTGCGAAGCATGGCCAGGCCGGTAGCAAAGTTGGAATCATGCTTCGGCTTGCTGTTGTAGCGCCCGCTCATGTAGAAGTAAAGCGAGTCGCCCACCACCAGCGGGCAGCCGGCCACAGACTGCACATTGCCCGCATTCCAAGCATGGAAATCCTCGCTGACGGGCAGGAAAGGCTGCTTGTGCGTGCGGTCCCAATGGAAACCGTCGCGGCTGAACCCCACCAGCACCTCGTTGCGCTTCTGCACCATCAGGCTGTCGCACGCATCGTTCTCCGGCCCTTGCCAGACGGTGAAGTAGCCCAGCATCAGGTTCTCATAAGCCATAGCCTCGTGGTTGTAGATTTGCGGACGGATGTCGGGAAACTGCGGGTTGCGCGGGTCGTCCTCGTCCGAGTGGAACCAGTAGCGGATAAACTTGTCCGCATGATTGTCATACACCCGGTGGGCCAGGCTGACCAGCATTTCCGGATCCTCATGCGCCAGGTAGTTGCGCGCACGCCCATACTCCGGGTCCATCGTCTTCAGCGACAGCACATACTTCCCGCGGAAGGGATCGTAGTAGGCGGCGCAGCGGTCATACAACTCGCCAGACAACGCCTGCGGGCCGCTCCAATGGATGCCGTCTGCCGAATACTTCAGCTTCATGCTCACCGTGAAGCGGCTGTTGAACTCCACGATAAACATCTTGAACCGCCGTGCCGCATCCTTCTCCTGCTTGTCCAGCAAGACGGACACACAGTCATGCTCCAGCGTATCTACAATGTTCGTGCCCGGCACCACATCCAGTTCGGGCTTCACCCATGACTTACCGTCCTCGGACTCGGCATAACACGTGATCAGCCCCAACAGCTTGCCGCCGCCTGCCGAATACCACATCTTATACTTCCCGTCCACCTCGTCATACCATACGCCGCCACTGAAAGGTGCCGCATACGGGTCACCGTTCACGTTGAGTTCCCACGGCTTATCGGCTTTGATGATGGGGTTGAGGGGAGAATACACAGGAGTGTGGAATACCGGTTCTAATCTCTGGCATTCAGCCATCCAAGTCGTGTCGGCCACCAACTGGCGACCCTCCGGCAGAGGTTTTACCTCCTGGGCCGATTGTCCAAAAACTTGTCCGCAACACAGACAGGCGGACATCAAAAGAATGTTTGTCTTTCTCATTATCTATATATGTAAATTATTCTGTTTGCCCCTCCAATTTGGCTTTCAGGGCTTTTATCTCTTTTTGCTGTTCCAATATATACAATGTCAGCTCCTCCACCTTCTGTAGTAGAACCTTATTAATCTCATGCTGCGAATAACCTTTTTCAGCTACGTCTTTGGCGGAAGGCACATCAGGCAGATGCTTATTAGTTCTGATAAAATTCTCAACTTCAGAAAGAGGACGAAGACGATAATCCGAATGGAATACAAAGTCCGCCCACGACCCCACCGGGGCTACGGCAAAATCTTCCGATAACACTCCTTTACGAACAAACAGACGGTAACTTTCTTTCAAGTCTGGACGGATATTATTAACTTCTGTTGCATGCAGCCCCACATAAACCCCATAGTTGTTATCGAGAAATATGCTTGCATGGCTATTGGCTCCAATGTACAATCCATCATCCGAAATCGTCCCTATCCAACCATAAGCTTTTTCATCATCCAGCCCGAAACGAAGTTGTATATCTTCCCGCTGGATAGAAAGATTGTCGAAAAATGAAATGGCAGTATTGTCAAAAATTGCAGCTTCATGCCCATTTCTAACTTTGATTCTAACTTGACGAGCCGCCTCAAGATTGAGATTCTGGGCTGATGTATTAATCTGACCATAGCCTACGTTACCCTGCATAAAGGTCAGAGAAGCCGGTCTATCTCCGTTACGAGAACCAAAAGTCATAGCGCCATGAGTATCTACCTGAAAAATAGGATTAAATAAATGCGGTCCATCAATAAGTCTGAACCCCTTATTGTATTGAGGACCAGACGCATTTTGATTAAGAAACATGTAATAGTTGTCATTATAACTATTATAACTATACGTTCCGTCCAACGTAGAATACGTCCACCCTTGTGCGGAAAGGGACATCCCATAACATAGAGAGGCAAACAATGCCATCAAAACCATTTTTTTCATAATCGTTACATTAAATTATTGTTATTATTCATGATTATTTTGTCATTATTCCCAAAAATCGTTGGTACCTGGAGGCAAAGTTTTGGATATTTCGACGTTGTAGATTTCCCCCGCGAAAGCATCTGTACAAGAAGCATCTTTACCACCTATGGTGATCTTATCCATACCCGGAATAAAAGCCGAGAAGTTGACATACGCAAAAGCGCGAGCATTCGCTCTGTCTGCATCAGTAATAGCACCTTCTGCATGTTTCCAATTCCAGAGAATAGGTTGTTGAACAACCTGTTCAAAAGAAAGATCAGGACAAGAGACTCGCAATACAGTGGCATCTTCGCCCAAATCTTTGCCATACTTTCGCTCGGCATTTTTCAATGCTTCCACTGTCAATATGACTTGGTGTCCGCCAAAACTTTGACCGGCAGGAGGGGCTATGGTCATAGATGCATATTCCAAACCGCCTTTGGTAACACGATATTGAAATGCTCCATTTGGCAAATAATATACCCCTAAACAATTTGCCTCATCACCGTATAAGCGCAGGATAACCTGCTCTGCTGTGGGTAAATTAGAAGCCGGTTCCAGACTAACAGCAATAGAACCCTTTTCTTCATTAACCGGAATAAATTGGTTCGGAATGCTTTCTATATTCATAAAAGACTCCGTATGACAAGGATGCGATGGGTCGGAAGGCTTATACCCCCAATGATTATTCCCTCTAAAAGTATTTGATATAGAAGTATCCATGATTTTATCATTCCCCGCTACATCAAATTTAAATCCATAAAACGTGGCATTTTTCAACTCTGCCTTCAATACAATCGGCACCTCAGTCAAATGCTTTAATGAAACGACTGTCTCCGGATGCATATCCGAATTATGTTTCATGTAACGAAATATGAGATTCTTGGAATGCATATCCAAACCGTCTACCAAGCCTACACTCTCATATTCATCAGAAATGCCGGTACTACCTTGCTTACTACTGCCTAAACAGCCTGCCAACAACAGGCCTTCACCGTGAGGCTCAGAAGGGTCGTAAGCCATCATCTCCAACAACACATAACTATTCAATTCGGAAAAAGGTGTATCACGTGGATCTTGCGTAATATCGGCCAAAACGAACGGATAATTTTTTGAGCCTAAAAGCATAGCATCATAGAGCGAAATCTTGGGCATTGCCGGCGGTGTAACAAGTTCCGTATCATCGGGATTAATGGAATGGAAATTCTTGACGTCAGCTCCTGCCTGAAGTCCAGCCCATTTTCCAGGCTTGCCAAAAGCCACGGAAATTCCGGGATTCCGACCCGCCACATGCCGCTGATTGGACGCAGCATAAAAATATACAAGAGCCGATGACATGGAGGGCATATACGTCCCTGCCATCACAGGCTTCGCGATATTGATGCAACCATAATCATCCCCCTCTGGATTGTCATCGTTGTCGAGAAAAGGAATGCCCGGCTTGAGATAACGCCAGCGTACACCATCATTGGAAAATGCCAATTCTGTCCGCTGACGATGGGCTACTTTTTCATCCGTTTGCGTACCATACATAGTGACTAATCCGTACCAAATATCATCTTCAAAACCTGGCATACGGAAAGGCTGCATACTATAAGGTTCCCATTGAGGGGTTGACATATCCAATGCTATGTCCAAAGTTACAGACTGAGAGGCCAGTGTTTGTCCCAACTTTGTGATAGTTTCACGACGATAGCGTGAACGATTGTCTGGACGTAAAGGCAGCTTCTCACCCGGCTGGAGCGAAGAACGCTTGGCATTCAGACGAGAACAAAAATAGTAATCACCATTTTGTTTCAAATAATTCATATGAGTATCCCCATTGATGAAAGGAAAAGTAAAAGTTTTCTGTGCAGTAAGCCTATCTTCCTTCATCTTGGCAAAATCGGCAAAAATACCATCAGACGTGAATGTGCGTTCCATCTCATAACCTGCAAGCACAGAGTTGTGAGACTCCCGCTGTGGCAAGTATATCAACTTAATAGGTTTCTCCACACCAGGATCCGTATCCTCGAAAATTCCCACGCTTTCTACATCCACGGCTACGATATTAGTCGGCTGGAAGCCAGGTTGCTGCACAGGAGATATCTTTTCATCAGCCGTCTGACCTTGCGCATTGTACCAATATAGGCCGGCATCGGGACGCGTCCACTTCCGGATGTCCCAAGACTTGCTTGTATACGCCATGACGCCAACCTTCGATGGTGGTTTGGAAGCAAACGACACGAAACTAGAAATGTAAATTGTAAAATGACCGTCAGGGGTCTTCACTACATTAGGCATCCCATTCTCCAACCGTGCTTCCCAAGGGTAAGTGACTGGATCTGGCGGAATGATATGGTTGCCATACTCAAATTTCTCCGGTGGAAGAATGAAAACATCGTCTTCTCGATAATTAAAGAAAACCGGATTCACTGCGGAAAATTTCTGTTCACGAGGTTGGGAAGTACCCGACTCGTTTTGAGCTGACAAAGGTGGTGCCAATGACAAGCAAAAAAAGAACATTACTACAATCGTTCTCATAAGCATACTTATATAAAAGGTTGAACAAAAACACAACAAAAAAGCGCGAATGAAAGTTCATTCGCGCTCACTAAATCAAATATGCAATCCGCCCGAAACAGTAACCAAGATTCGGACGGATTGCTATTGCGTATTTACTTTTGCAACCCAGTACGCTGAGGATTACCACCTCGCATAGGCCACGGAGAATCCGTTGCATAGCTATCACCCTTCGATGAAGCGCAGACAACCTGGAACTGCCCGTTGGCATTGACAGCCACATACAAGTTGCCATTGGCATCCATCACAGGAGAAGATGCACAAGCATCACCCAAGCTCAACGACGAGAACAATTCGCCTTCAGCAGTCAGCACATAATAGGTAGCTTCTGCATCAACGAAGTGGATGTAACCGCGGCTATCAACTATAGGCGAAGTCTGCACGGCTGCCGTGGAAGGATAGTGCCACTTCAATGTCCCATCGGGGTTAATGGCGTAAATACCGGCTGATGGCGTGCTGGCCAGGTATTCGCCGCCCGACGCATAGACAGTGCCGTCGGCACCCAGTGCCACACCGCCGTCGGGGATGGCTCCTACCGTTGTGTATGCCCACTTCTCCGCACCGGTGACGCCATCCACAGCGAAGATAATGCCGCCGCTCGTAGCATCGGAAACGGAATAGACAGTGCCATCAGCACCAATGGCTACCGTGGTGCTCTTCAGTGCACCAATCAGAGCACTGGAAGCACCGCCGAAATTCGTGTTGTATGTCCACGATACATCGGTAGAGGGATTATAGCCGAACAAGCCAAGCGAGTTGCCGCCAGTCACATAGACCATTCCGCTGCGGGAGATAGCCACACCGCTGGTGATGTTGCTCAGCCCGGTAGAGGGATATTCCGTGTACTCGCCGTCGGGCGTCAGGCTACCTACCTTACCGTCGCGGTGTGCAATGAAGATACTGCCGTCAGCTGCGATGGCGGGAGTAGTGGCGTAGAGGTTAGAACCTGGAGTAGCTACGGGAACTGCCCAGCGCAAGCTACCGTCGGCGCTGACGCTGATGGTATACAAGTTGCGGTCGGCCTCCGATTGCAGGTCGCGGACAATCATGTAAACATTGCCGTTGTCGTCCACCGCAGGGCTGCTGAAGATGTCTCTGGCCTGAGCCGTGGGAGAAGCACCTTGCATGGCAACACTGAGGTCTACCATCCATTTCTGACTGCCGCTGGCCGCATCATAAGCCACGAGGGCAGCTACATCCGAACCGCTGAGGCTACGCATCATGTAAACCGTAGACCCGTCGGGCGAGAGGGCGGCTGAAGAACCGGCCTGCACATTGCCTCCCAACAGGGCACTCCACTCCATCGAAACGGCTGCGGCGGGGTCGTAGACCGTGATATTCTTGGTCACGGAGGATTGCAGGTCGTAGCTGTCCGTAACGGTCAGCGTGACTGCGTATGAACCGGCTACATCGTAGACAAATGTAGGATTCTGCTCGTCCGAGGTGCTTTCTGCCTCATCGCCAAAGGTCCAGTGCCAAGCCGTGATGGTCGTGCCGGACTTGGTCGTAGTGGCATCGGTAAAGTGGATAAGCTCGCCCATCTCATACTCCTCCTTGTCCGTCGTGAAATCCGGATTCGTCGGGTTGACGATGATAATCACCTTCTCGGAGCGTGCCTTCAAATCGTTGCTGTCCGTAACGGTCAACCGAACGGTATATTCGCCATCCCTCGTATAGGTGAACGTAGGATTGGATTCCGTTGAAGTGCTGCCTGCCTCGTCGCCAAACTCCCACAGGTAGGAGACAATCGTGGTGCCTTCTTCGGGCACGGTGGTGTCCGTGAACGTGATGGGTTCGCCCACGTCATAGGTGTCGCCCACCGTAAACCCGGCTCTTGCCGCGGTGTTATAAATTGTATCGTCATCTTTACAAGAAGTGACAAATACCAATACTGTCGCCAATAAGGCATAAAAAACTTTTTTCATTGTGCTATCAGATTTTAATTGTTAATGTCCATTCCCGAAGGATCCAAGCCGGGTCCGCCACCACCGGTGTATCCGTGGCTCTCGCCGGTCTCTTCAGGTGAAATCCAGAAAGCGTAGATTTCGCCATTGTCCAGGTAGAACTTGATTTTGATGTTTTCTCCCTCAAGGGATGCCAGCGTGGGGTTGTTCTTCCACTCCACGCGCAGCTTGGTGCCGTCACCCTTCACGGTCGTGCAGTCGTCTTTGGAGAAACCGCTGATGACTGCTCCTTGCGCATCCAGCAACTCCACTTGCAGGCCGCCGGTGACGTTGGCGTTCACAAAGAAGTATTCCCCGGTGAACTTCAGCAGAGGCGTCTGCAATTCTCCGCTACCCTTCATCGAGGCGAAGCCGTCGCGGCGCAGAGTGGCAAGGCCGGTAGTGGTGATTTCCTGCGTCCCTTGGAGGCGTCGCCCGCTCAGGTAGAAGTAGAGCTGGTCGTCCACGATGAGCGGCGTGCCCACAACGGATTGCAGGTTGCCGTTGTTCCAAGCCGAGCGGTTCTCATTGACGGCGAGGAAAGGATTCATATCCTCGCGAAGCCAGCTGTAACCGTCGCGGCTGTAGCCCACCATGATTTGATTGCGCTTGATCACGTTGTCCGCTTCGCAGACATCGTTTTCCGGGCCTTGCCATACGGAGAAGAAGCCCAGCATGATGCTCTCGTAGGGCGTGGCATCCAGGTTGTAGATGCCGGGCGAACCGTCGTTGTTGTGATAGTACGGGTGGGTCTGCTCATCGGGCCAGGGACCGAACCAGAAGTATTGCAGGTCGGCCTCGACGTTGCGGTTGGACAACGGGTCGGCGGCCTCGTAGTAATCGCGTGCACGGACGGTGTAGGGATCGCTCTGGTTCAGGCGCACATTGTGGCGCATGCTCCACACCCAGACATTGCGGAAGGGGTTCTTGTAGACCGTCGAGCGGTCGGCAATGGAACCGGAGGGCGCCGACATGTCGCGCCACATCTTTCCGTCGGCCGAGGTCTTGTAGTGGTACTGCCAGTTGCCTGCGCCACCCGCCACTTGAAACATCTTGTAACGTCGCGACGAGTTCGTCTCCTGCTTGTCCAACCAAACGACTGAGGCGTCACGCTCAGAACCCATATCCACGATATTGGTACCTGCCTCTATGTTAAGCTCAGGCTTTGTCCACGTAATGCCATCTGCCGACTCGGCATAACAAGTGATGCCCATGCCGCCCACGGAGTAGTCGCCGCCACCGGCCATGTACCACATCTTGAACTTGCCGTCCGTCTCGTCATACCACACGCCGTCGCTAAACGGGGCGGCAAAGGCGGCTCCTGCCGTGCCCATCCGCTCCCAATCCTTGTCGGGACTGAGCACGGGATTGCCGGCATAATACTCCGGGTAGTGGAACTCGCGCTGCAATGTGGTGCTTTCTATCAGGAAATCATCCACGAAGAGCTGTCGGCCTACCGAGATGTTGATCAACTCCGGCCTGTCTGACAGGTAGAACGGAGTCATGCCCGCGCGTATGTCCGACGAATAAGAGCGGCGCGGCGGCCACTGATCCGGAAGGACAATGCCATTATACAGGGCATCGGGGTCCTCCACGGGCGGAACCGGCACTTCCGGATCTGGATCCGGCTCTGGGTCGTCTTTCGCAGGGCTGTCATCGCTGCACCCGGCCATGGCCAGGAAAAACAGCGTGCACAAGGCGTAAAATCTGTATTTTTTCATCGTTTTAATCGTTTTTTGTTATAAACTTTATCCTAAACATTTGAGGATTACTATCCGCAACACTTGAGGATTATTATCCGCAACACTTGAGGATTACTATCCGCAATGCTTGAGGATTACTATCCGCAACACTTGAGGATTACTATCCGAAAGAACCATCGCTTCCGGTGTCGGATTCGCCGCCTCCTCCGCTTTCGCCGGGAGTGGGTTCAGTCACTTCGCCCACGACGAAATTGCTCGCCATCTCCACCGTGCGGGGATTTTTCAGCAGTGTGCTCCCGCTGCCAATCTGCGTACACAGCTTCACGCTCCACACGCTGCCCTTGGGGGCATCTGCGGGCATCACGAATCCGATGCGGGTCAATGTGTTGGGATACAGTTGCGCGGGCGGGAAGAAGTACGTGGTGTGCGTGTCGCCATCCACGCGGGTGATGGTGACGCCGATGTCCTCGCCTTCACCGCCCACCTTGGCGTTCTTGGCCTTGATGATGCAGACTTGTCCGCCGCTGACGGGCACGCCCTCGCCACGGGTGACGGCATCGGGATGCTCGGCATCGTGCGCGCTGACCACGGCGTAAAGCTGCGGGCCGCTGACGGCTTTCTGAATCTCCACGTCAATGTCGGCATCGTCCAGCGCCTGGCGCATGTCCTCGCTCATGGAGTACTGCACGCCCAGGGTCAGACGGTCGCGGTCGATGGCCTCGTTCAGTTCCGATTCCATGAAGACGCCCTGCGCCGTGGGGCGGAAGTAGCCCAGCGGGGTGCTGATGCTATAGCCTGCGGAGAGGTACCACATCATGCGCCGCATGAGGTCGCGCCCGGTGCGGGCGATGTCTTCGGGGTCTTCCTGGCGGGTGCTCAGGGCGGCCACCTCGGCGGCCAGGTCGTCCATGTTAAGGCACTTCTGCAACTTGGGTTGCAGGTAGTAATCGTCCTTCACGTCCGTTGTCAGTGCGAGTTCCAACGCTTTGAGCTGGAGCTTCGCTTTTTGAGTCGGTTCTTTTGCTGCCATAGTTTTTATGTTTTTAAGTTCTTCGGTTTTTCAGTTTTCAAGTTTACTCGCCTACTCAAAAACTCATATTCAAACACGGGGCGCAAGTCATACCCAGTTCCGCTGTATATGACAAATTGAAACCTATTGAAACCATCAAATCCTGCGCATGTCCTGCGCCCCGATATAATGTAGCTCGTCACTTGCTGTCCGTGCCGCCCGGGTTCAGTCCCGGACCGCCGCCAGCCGTGTAGCCCCGGCTCTCGCCGGTCTCCCACGGGGAAATCCAGAAGGCGTAGAGGTCACCATTGGTCAGGTAGAACTTGGCGCGGATGACTTTACCCTTCAGCGAGGAGAGGTCTTTCTGCTCCTTCCACGTCACCAGCTGCTTGGTGCTGTCCGCCTTCTTCATCACCACGCAATCCTTGCGGGTGAAGCCGGGGATAGGCTGTCCCTGCTCGTCCAGCAACTCGACGGCCAGCGCGGCTTTCTTGGCCTTCACATCGGCATTGACAAAGAAGTATGTGCCGTCGAAGGAGAGCTTCTCCGTCGTCAGCGTGCCTTCCTCCTTGCCGGCGCGCATGGAGACAAAGCCGTCGCGGCGCAAAGTGGCCAGACCGGTGGAGGTGTAGCTGTCCCACATGATGTCGTTCAAGCGGCGGCCGCTGCTGTAGAAGTAGAGCGAATCGCCCACGATGAGGGGCACGCCGTTGATGGACTGCATGTTGCCCCAGTTCCACGCGCCTTCGGTCTCGTTGACGTCCATGAAGGCTTCGTGCGTGGGGCGGTAGAAGTGGAAGCCGTCGCGGCTGTAACCCAACGAAACGACATTGCGCTTCTGGATGCCGTCGCGCTTGCAGATTTCATTCTCAGGGCCGCACCACGCGCTGTACAGGCCCAGCATGATGCTCTCGTAGGCAATGGCGTCGAAGTTGTAGATGCCCGGCTCCACCTCAGGATACTTCGGATGGCGCAATTCTTTGTCATCCGGCGTGAACCAGAAGCGGACGAACTTGTCCGGCACGTCGCGGCGCATGCGGTGGGCCAGGCTGACCAGCATCTCCGGGTCGCTGTGCTCCAGGTAAGCGCGGCTGCGGTAGGAAACGGGCGTGCTGTAGCGCATGCTCAGCACCCACTTCTGCGTGAAGGGGTTATAAAAAGCTGACGAACGGTCGTAGAGGTCGCCGCTCTGTGCCGCGCCTTCGGACCAGTGGATGCCGTCGGCGCTATACTTCAGGATGCAGGACCAGCGGCTGTCCAGCGGGCGGCGTTCCACGTTGAAGAACTTCCAACGCTTGTTGGGGTCCTGCTCGTTGCGGTCCAGCCAGACGGTAGCTGCGTCGCGGTTGCAAGTATCCACGATGTTCGTGCCGGGCACGATGTCCAGTTCGGGCTTCACCCAATGCTTGCCGTCGGTGGACTCGGCGTAGCAGGTATAGAACGTCTGGTTGCTCTGCTTGTGGATAGTCCCGGCACCGGCCAGGTACCACATCTTGAACTTGCCGTCCTTGTCGTCATACCAGATGCCGTCGCTGAAGGGGGCGGCGTAGGGCGCGCCCTCGGTGGTCTTCTCCCACTCCTTGTCGGGCTCCAGCACGGGGTTGCCGGCGTAGAAGTTAGGGGTGTGGCAGATGCGTTCGAGGGTGGTCTCGGCGATGAGGAAGTCATCCACGAAGAGCTGTCGGCCCGTGTTGACGGGCAGGACGTCGGGCTTGTGCTCCAGGTAAGGCAGGGGCATCTCGTGACGGTCGGCGGGGACGTCGTAGCGGGGAGGCCATTCAGCGGGCAGGGTGATGCCGTTGGAGAGGGTCTTCTGCTGGGCGGCGGCTCCCAGGGATGCCGTCAGGAGGCACAGCAGCAACGTATTTCTTTTATTCATATTCATAAGGATACAAGTCTATTAATAACCGGGATTCTGTTGAATGTATGGATTGGAATTGATCTCGTTGATGGGTATCGGCAGCCACTCGTGCTTGTTGGGCGTGAAGCCTTGATAGTCCGTCTCAGAGATGAACTTCTTGAAGTTGGGATCTGATGAGGTCAAGGACGTAAAACGGCTGGTCAGTTCGCCCCAACGCAGCAGGTCGTAGAAGCGGTGTCCTTCCAATGACAACTCCAAGATACGTTCGTGCTTCACATCATCCATCGTGACGTTGGACAAATCGTTCAGGTTGGCACGTCTGCGCACGCGGTTCACGGCCTCGGTAGGAGTGATGGAACCTTGCTGTCCGCCGGAGAGGACAGACTCCGCATACATCAGCAGCACGTCGGCAAAACGGAGGTAACGCCAGTTGACGCCATGGGCACGAGGCTGATTGTAGACATACTCCTTCGTCCCTGCACCCACGCCAGTCATTCGGGGCGAACCGTCGCCATTGGTCAGCGTCGGCATGGACCAGTCTATGCCCTTCTTTATACCGGCCTTGAACGGGTGAGCCAGCGTGTTGGCCACTGTAGCAAAGCCTTCTGCTTCGTCTGTGGCAGGATACATGTCTTCCCAATGGATGCCTGCGGGTCCCTCCAAGCGAATAGGATTGCCGGAAGCGTCGGTGTGCAGCTTGATTTCCGGTTTCAGGTCGTCGAACATCAGCGTAGAGAACATACGGATGTCCGTGCAGCCGTCTTTGTCTATCGAATTGACAAACTCATCGTACAGCCAGTTGTGAGCCACGCCTTCATAGCCGACACCGGCACCCGGCAACATCAGTCCGCGCGAATCGAAAGCCAAGCCTGAAGTGGCCGTTCCGGGATTGAAGGAGTTGTTCTCCACATCGCCCAAGAACTGAATTTCCAGAATGGACTCAACATTATCATTCTCATGGGCTACGTCGAAGTTATCCGAATAATTGGTAGCCAGATCATACGTGCCGTAAACACCGGTGATGATGTCGTCAAACTCCTTGGCTGCCTCATCATAGAACGTAGTCTTGTCCGTGCCGTAATTCGTTTCTATGCCGCTGCGGTACAGATAGCACAGTCCGGACAGAGCAGCCGCGGCACCTTTCGTCACGCGGCCTGCATTGTCACCATTCCAATATCCCTTGTTGGGCAAATACGTCTTGGCGTTTGCCAGATCTTCCTGGATGAAGTCCCATACGGCTTCAGGAGCCTCGGGCTGGCGCACATAGTCCGAGGAGTTGCGGGGCATCTGCCGGATAGGACATACTTGACGGAAATTGATCAGCAGGTAATAGTGCGCGAAGGCACGCCAGAAGTAGGCTTCGCCCAAATAAGCGTCGCGAAGTTCTGTATCGTTGCCAAAGTCCACGTTTGCAATCGTTTCAATGACATACGATGCCTGCGAGGCCGTGGTGTACATCAACGTGAAAGGTTGCTCAATGGTATAGTAGCTGGCATTCAAGTCATTGCCATACATGCCCGGCTTTCCGTAGTCCGAATTGGATGAAGCTTCGTCCGAACGGATGATTTGCGTCTTCGAACCAGATGCTCCCAGACAACGCTGAGTGGAGATATAGCCATACAATGTCATCACTGCATCATTCACAGCCTCAGGAGTAGTGAAATAAGCATCCATACTGGGCTGGTTGGGATTAATGGCCAAGTCGTCAAAAATCCCGTTACAACCGGTCATTGCCAAGCTGCCTCCCAACAGGAAGACCGCTGCTATCTTAGATATATTTTTCATACGTGTGATATTTATTAGAATGAAGCATTAAAGCCAAAGGTATAAGTACGTGCGTTCGGGTAAGAGCTGTTGTCGATACCGCGGGAGAACAATACATTGGAGCTAACTTCGGGGTCGTAACCGGAATAGCCCGTGATGGTGAACAAGTTCTGCACACCCACGTAGAAGCGCAGGTTGGTGAACGACAGCTTGTCCAACACCTTCTTGGGCAAGGTATAACCTATCTGGAGGTTCTTGCAACGGAAGTAGGCACCATCCTCAACATAGAATTCGCTGGGCAGGGAGTTGCCGCCATTCGTGTTGGCTGTCTTCATGATAGGAATGTTCGTGTCCTTGTTCGTCTCGCTCCAGGCATTCAATACATCCGTCACGCAGTTGTTGGAGTAATCGAAGTAGTAGGTGTACTTCATCTGGTTGAAGATCTCGTTTCCGGCCACGCCTTGGAAGAACATGGTCATGTCGAAATCCTTATAAGCCAGATTGAGGTTCAAGCCATAGCTGAAGTCAGGAATAGGATTACCCAAGATAACCTTGTCCTCAGCATTCACAATACCGTTGCCATCCGTGTCCGTGAAGATAAAGTTACCATCTGCATCGAATCCATCAATGCGGTAGCCGTAGAACGAACCGATGGCTTCGCCCGGCATGGTGATGGAGGGCGAATCGTTGAAGTAGCTGGACATGGCACCCGAAGTGATGGGCTGCACATTGTCACCCAAGGCCAGGACTTTGTTTTTCAACGTAGAGAAGTTGAACGAAGCGTCAATGCTGAAATCAGGCGTCAGCTGCTTGCGATAGTTCAACAAGAATTCCCAACCGGTGTTTTTCACCGATGCAGAGTTCACATACGGCTTTTCGCTCGAACTGTTGATCTCGAATACCTGACCGGAAGAGAGGTTCAAGTCAATCTGCGCCAGCAGGTCCACATTCTTCTTGATGAAGTAGTCCACCTGTACAGTCAGGTCATTGTTCAGGAAGCCCATTTCAATACCGATGTCCGTGGTCTTGGCCGTCTCCCAAGTCAAGTCTCTGGATTTCAGATAAGCCGCACGTCCATCCACATAGCGGTTGCCACCGAGTGTGTAGGGGATGGGACCGAAAGCAATCGGGTCGAAGTTATATGGATCCAAGAAGTTGGCACCCAGCTCACCATAGCTGCCACGAATCTTCAGCTTGCTCACCACAGGATTCTCAAACCAACTTTCCTGATGTACATTCCAACCCGCCGATACAGAGGGGAAGTAACCTACACGATTGTCCTTATAGAACTTGGAGGATTCATCGCGACGGATACTAGCAGACAACAGGTATTTGCCTTCGTAATCATAGTTCAGACGAGCAAAGAATGACAGCAAAGCTGCATTAGAATCACCTGCCGAGATGCGTCCGTCTATGCTTTGGAAACCGGTGATGTTGGTGGCACCCAAATCGTCGATAGTGGCAATAGACATGTTACGGCTGTATTCGCGCATCCAGCTCGTACCCAACAAAGCGTCTACATGATGGCCGTTAAATGTCTGGTCATAAGTCAGCAAGTTATCAATGGTATAAGTGAATTCTTCGCCTCTGGATTCGGACACACTGTTTCTTGTATTGCTGTAATCAATATCTACAGAACCGTCCTCAAACCATCTGGTATCATACTGAGGCGTATGGGTGTAATTATGAGAAGTACTATAGTTACCACTTACAGAAAGTTTATATTTCAGCCCCTTCCAAATATCCAATTCTGCATTCAAAGCACCGATGATTTCAGTCACCTTATTATATCTGTCTGAATACTCCAGCGATGCAAACGGATTCTTAGACTGACCGTCTTCCGGGTTAATGTAGTAATCAGGACCTCCTGACACCAGTCTTCCCTGCTCATCATAGATAGGAAGTGTAGGCAGCTTGATATTAAAAGCTGTGGTAGGCGTCTTGTCTCTGTGCGAAATAGCCACATTCTCGGACAAAGAGAAGATACCTTTCTTATATGAAGAATTAACGCGGAAGTTATAACGCTTGAAGTCTGAATAAACAGTCATACCCGTTTGATCCAGATAACCTATGCTTGTGCTGAATGTAGAATTCTCACCACCGCCGGAAATGCTGGCATTCAAATTCCACATAGGAGCGAATTGGAGCCATTCATCAGCCCAATCTGTGTCTACATTGGGATAAGTGGGATTGTCATTTTCCGGTGCATGAGCCATACCACTATTATCAGCCACCATATTGGCAAACTCTCTCCACTGACTGGCATTCAGAAAATCAGGAATGTTGGTTGGAGTCTGAACAGCAAACGAGCCATTAATCTCAATTACAGGCTTTCCTTGTTTGCCGCGTTTGGTGGTAATCAGTACTACGCCATTGGCGGCACGAGAACCGTAGATGGCTGCTGCTGCACCATCTTTCAAAATCTCAATGGATTCAATATCGTTAGGGTTGATAGAAGTCAGACCATTGTTGCTAAAAGCACCGTCTATTACATACAGAGGTTCTGTCGCACCAAAGGAAGCTGCACCACGTACCAGAATATTCACATCTGCACCTGCTACGCCAGCCTGCTGAACGATATCAACACCGGGCATACGGCCTTGCAAGGTGGAAGCCACGTTGGAAGACATGGTCTTGACAATCTCTTTATTTGATACGGAAGCTACAGAAGCGGTCAAGCTGGACTTCTTCTGAACGCCGTAACCTACTACGACCACTTCTTCCAACTGTTCGGTATCCTCAGACATAGTGACCTCGATATTGGTCCTACCGTCCAAGGATACCTCTTGCGTTTTATAACCTATGTAACTGAAAATCAGTATTTTACCCCCTCCAGTAGCCTCAGGGGATAACTTTACAGAAAACTTACCATCCATATCCGTAATGGCACCGTTGGAAGTGCCTTTCTCCTGTACGGATACGCCAATCAAAGGAAGGCCGGATTCGTCATAGACCGTTCCGGTCACTGTCTGCTGTTGCGCAAAGGCCAACATGGAGGCACAGAGGCAACACACGATAAATAGAATTCGTTTCATGATACAATGAAATTAAGTTGATAATTAGAGTAATGCACAAATGTCGTTGCAAAGCCCATAGCCATACATCATCATCCGGGGTATGTGGAATGGCCCCTTGAAGATGTTGCCCTTGGCGGGCTGTGCCACGGTGCCGTCGCGGTGCAGGTAGCCATACCATTCGCCATAGTCCGGGTCGGGGAAGTGGCTGTAGGTCCAGTCGCTGGCCATCCGGTGCATCAGCAGATACTTCTCGTCCCGCGTGGCCAGGTAGGCGTAGAGGGAGGCAATGATGGCTTCGCACTGGGGCCACCAGAACTTCATGTCCTGCGAGTAGTCCTGCACGGGCAGGTTGCGACAGTCGCGGAAGTTGATGAGGCCGCCGTAGGCTTTGTCCCAACCCCAATCCCACGACCAGTCGAGGATTTGGAGAGCCAGGCCGGTCAGGTCCTTGTCCCAGTTGCGGAGACGGGCTTCTTCCAACAGGAACCACGACGTCTCGATGCAATGGCCGGGATTGATGAGGCGGCCGTTGCAGGTGTCGATGAACTCGCCGTTGGGACCTACCGTCTCCAGCAGGGCCTTGAACTCGGGATGTACGTGATAGGTCCGCAGGTCGTGGATGGACTGGTCAATCTGCTCGTCCAGCTCGGGATCGGAGATGGCAGCACGGATGCGCGAGGCGGTGTTGATGAGGATCATCGTAAGCGAGTGTCCACGGGTCTGCACTGCGGGCAGGTACTTGGGCTCCAGTATGCCGGGCGTGGCTACCCAGCTACGGATGCGGCGGAAGAGGTCAAGCGCCTTCTCGGCATACGACTTGTCGCCCGAGGCAATGGCATACTCGGACATGGCGATGGCGGCAAAGGTCTCGGAGAAGACGTAGCGGCGCTTGCGCAGAGGCGTACCCTCGGCACTGACCTCGAAGTACATGCGCCCGTCGGTGTCCGTGCAGTGCTGCTCGATGAAGTCGATGCAACTCTTCGAAGCGGCCAGCCACTCGGGGTTGCGCTCGATGTGGTTGTAAGCGTATGCGGCGATGAAGCCGAAGCGTCCTTGGAACCAGACGGACTTGGTGCCGTCTATCAGGCTGCCGTCGCGATTGACACAGGTGTAGACTCCCCCATGCTCGCGGTCCAAGCCATGCTCCATCCAGAAAGGCAGGATGTTGCGGGTCAGGTCGTCGCGGTAGGAAGCGGCCCAGGTTTGCAGGTAATTCTTTATATCCATAAAAAGTAGAGTTTTAGTATTGATAAATTAGCGGGCTTGCTCGCAAGGAAAATGATTAATGATTAATGGTGAATGATCAACGCACAGCCAATTTACCATTAACCATTAACCATTGACCATTGTCTTTAGAACCGGTTGCAGCGGTCGAAGAAGCCGATGGCATCGAGCTGCGCCTTCATGCGGGCCTCTTCGTCATCGGTCATGTTCTGGAAGGGTGTGCGGTTCTTGCCCAGGTCCAGACCGATGAGCTTCATGATGCGCTTGCCGGCGACGATATTGCCCCGATAGTTGCAGATGACGTTGATGACCTCTTGCGAGAAGTTCTGACGTTCGCGGGCCAGGTCGAGGTTGCCGCTCTTCCAAGCTTCGATGATGCCCACCAGCTCGCGGCCATTATAATTGGTCGTACCGCCGATGCCGCCCTGTGCGCCGCCCATGGCGAGGCAAGGCAGGATGGTCTCGTCCTGGCCGTGGAGCATGTCATACTTGCCGTCCTTGTAGAGGCGGCACTGGTTGTATTCATACATGCTCTCGAAGGTGTACTTGATGCCGGCAAAGTTGGGCACCCGTCCATCCACGGCCTCCAGCAGCTTGACCATGGGCAGGTAGGCACCGTTGAAGGCGGGGATGTGGTAGTAGTAGAAAGGCAGGTCGGGAGCGCCGGCGGCAATCTCCTCGATGTACTTCACCAGTTCCTCGATACGTCCAATCTTCGGGAAGGGGGGAGCCATGGCACCTACGCCCCAGGCACCCATCTTCTGGGCATGCTCGGCGAGCTTACGGCTGGACTTCACACAGCAGCTGCCCACATGCACGATGACCTTGAAGCCTTCGGGAGCCACCTCGAGCCAGCGTTCGGCCAGCTTCATACGCTCTTCGTCGGTCAGCATGTAGCCTTCGCCGGACGAGCCGTTGATGAAGACACCTTGCAGGCCATTCTTTTGCAACATCTTGGCGTAAGCCTCGATGGGTTCGTAGTTCACTTCGCCGTTCTCGTAAAACGGGGTAAACGGCGCATCAATCAATCCAAGAATCTTTTCCATAATCAGTTGTTTTTAAAGGTAAATACTACAAGTAGTCATTTATATTTATTTCGTTAGTTAGAAGCCCAGTCCTCGGCTCGGAGGACTCCAGTCCTTCTACTGCAAGGACTCCAGTCCTCGGCTGCAAGGACTCCAGTCCTCGGCTGCAAGGACTGCGGTCCTCGGCTGCAAGGACTGCAGGGAATTCTCCTTATTCCATATTGTCCGTCTTGGGCCGCAGGAAGTAGAGCTGCAAGGCCACGGCCACCAGCACGAAGATGCTCAGCAGGGCAAAGCCCAAGCCCAGATTGCCGCCATCGGTCCACGAACCCAGCACGCTGGTGACTGCCGCCCCAGCAAAGACGCCCGTCATGTTCATCAGGCCATAGGCCGTGCCACGATACTTGGTGGAGACGAACTGGCAGAGGATGGGCATGTTGTTGGTGTCGAACATGCCATAGCCGATGCCAAACAGCAATCCAGAGCCTACCACGGCCACGAGGCTATGCCCGAAGCCCAAGAGCAGCAGGGAGGGTATCATCAACCCCAAGCCGATGGCACCCGTATAGACGCGGCCACGAAGGTTGCGCTGCACCCAGCGGTCGCTCATGATGCCGCCCACGATGACGCCGATGAAGGAAGACACGGCGATGGTGATGGTGGAGATGGGACCGGCTTGCGACATGGGCAACCCCAGGCTCTCGGAGAAGAGGGTGGGCGACCAGTTCTTGATGGCCCAACCCGGCAAGCTGGGTGCGGCGAAATAGAAGAGGATAACCCAGAAGGCCCACGTGGAGAAGAGGACGCCCAGCCCGGCAAAGACGGAAGGTTTCTTCTCCTTGGGCGTTTCGGCCAACTTGCGGGAAGCAACGGCGTGCTGGGGATTCTCGTGCAGCAAAAACATCAGTACCAGGGAGTAGACCACGCCGATGATGCCAAACCAATGGAACGTGGCGTGCCAGGTGAACATCTCGGCCACGGTGGCGCCGAAGCCTCCCACGGCTTGCCCCACGTAAAGCCCGGTCATGTGTATGCCGACGGCCAAGGAGCGGGATTTGCCCGGATGCCAGTCCGTAATCAAGGAAAGCGCGGAGGGGATGTAGAGCGCCTCGCTGACACCCATGATGGCACGGAGCCAATAGAGCTGGTGGAAGGTATCGGCATAGCCCATCATCCACGTGACAAACGACCAGACGAACAAGCTGCCCACCACCAGCCACTTACGGCTGAAGCGATCGGCCACCATGCCCGCCACGGGACTGAGAAAACCATAAATCCACAGGAAGACGGCCATCAGCGCGCCAAACGCCTCGGCCTTGTTCAGTTCGACAATATCGACCTTCATCGCCTCCTGCATGGTGGAGAGCATCTGACGGTCCATGTAATTCAGCAGAGCCACCACCCAAAGGAGACCCACTACGATCCAAGGATAAAATTTGCTGTTCTTCATGAATTTGAATTTTAATAGTCAATGATGAAATCAATAATCAATGCGCACCTTGCCGATGAGCTTGCAAATCTGCCCCTCACCGATGAGCGGGGCGTGCGGATCTTCGGGATAGACCACAAGGAATTGGCCGGGAAGCAAGTCCACGTAAACACTGGCGGGTTCGGCATAGAGGGCACAGTCGCCTTCAGCCTCGTAGGGCTTGGACACATGGCTCACGTCCTCTATGGATTTCCAGCCAATGCGCTCCTTGCCTTCCAACAGGATATGCACGTCGATATACTCCCGATGGGCTTCCAGAGGCTGCTTCTCGGCAGATACCCCCTGTGCGCACACCTTATTAACAAACAGGTTGTCCCCATCAATTTCAATTCGACCCGGTTCGGCGTGAAGCAAATCATGGGACTTGACATAGTCAAACAACTTCCTGAACAACGGATGAAGCGGCTCCACCCGTTCACTGTGTTTCAAATCTGATACGATCATTTGATACTTATTTATTAATTTACTGTTTATGGGCACAAATATATGGCTTATTTTATAAACAACCAAATAATAAATAAATTATTTTATTATTAAATGCGCGATAATAATTAAAATATTTACGAAATAAGAAAAAGCGCACGAGATAGGAAGGTATGTCATGCCCGCTTTGACACGCCCTCTGATACAGAAAAAGGATAATAGGGATTCCGGTACTTGGAAATCAGTCTTCGAACACTCGGCTCCGCGCCATCATACAAGCACCTACGACGCCCGCCTTCTCCGCCAGCTTGGAGACCAATATGGCGGAATCTTTGGTAACCAGATTGAGCGAATATTTCCGCACCGCCGACTTGATGGGCTGGAGGATGTAGTCCCCGGTCAGCGAAAGGGTGCCGCCGATGATGACCAGTTCGGGATTGAAGATGTTAATCAGCCCCGCAATGTGTTTGCCGAGCTTCTGACCGATCTCTTCCACAATCTCGATGCCCAGGGAATCTTCCCGATTGATGGCTTCGATGATCTCGCTCAACATGAGCGGCCGCTTTGACTCCTGCACCCGCGGGGAAAGGATAGAACTTTCGCCGTTACGGATACGCTCGACCAGGATGCGATGCAGGGCAGAGCCGGAGGCTTCCGTCTCCAAGCATCCCTTCTTGCCGCAATGGCAGATGACCTCGTTGTCAAAGGCCGGGACGTGGCCTATCTCGCCGGAGAAGCCGGACTTACCGGTATAAACTTTCCCGCCAATGACGATGCCCATGCCCAGCCCCCAGCTGACGTTGATGAACAGAATATCCTGCTCGCCTTTGACACAGCCTTGCAAGTATTCGCCATAGGTCATGGCGCGGGTATCGTTGTCAATGGAGACCTGATAGCCTATTTTCTGCGAGAGGACTTCGCTCAGGGGATGTTCTGAGAAATTGAAGACACTGTAGCTGTAGCCGGATTCGGGATTGACGCGCCCGGAGATATTGAAACAGACGTTCATGACGTTCTGGCTTCGTTCGCAGTCGGCCTGGCGGATGAATTCCCTGACGATCGTGCACAACTGGTCCATGCACTCAGGGGTGTTCTCGAACTTGTAAGGATGGTCCATCTTCAGCTCCACCATATCACCCTTGAAATTGATGAGACCAAGATCGACAGTGTATTTCTTGATATTTACGCCCGCGAAATAGCCCGAAGCGGGATTCAGTCCGTAAAGAATGGGGTGACGACCTCCTGCCGTCTCCAACTTGCCGTAGTCGCGGATATAACCTTCATCGCACATCTCGTTGATCAGCTTGGCCACGGTAGGCACGCTCAGATTCAACTCCTTGGACAAGTCTACGATGGTGGAACCGCCATGGTAGATGTAGTAGGTAATGATCTTCTTCTTTTGGAGAGCGCTCTTGTTGCCTTGCTCGATTTCATTCAACAGATGATGTGCCATATCTAATGTATTTCTGGTCTGTAAATAAATGATAAGTTAGCGGGCTTTGCCCGCAATTCCCATTCTTCCAACAGTTCATTCTTCGGAATGCAGCCTGTTCAGAATCTGTATCCCAAGGTCAGGAGCACCTTACTCCGCGTATCCTTGGCCTTCATAGGCTGTATGCCCTCGGCCATGAAGGGATAGAAATCGGCCTTACAGGCATCATACTTATAGGCCAAATCGGCGTAGAAGGAACCTGTGTGGTAGCCCACGCCCAAGGTGACGGTATGGGCAGACTTGAGGTTGGCGAAGTCGGTGTCGGTAGTCAGGGAATTCAAAGCAAGAGCCTTGTAGGCATCGCCCTTGTAGGCAGATGTGGCATAGTTGTAACCCACACGCAAGGCAAAGGAGGGGATGGGCTTGAGTTCGGCACCCAAGCGCAAGGTGTGAGTACCCTTCAGGCAGTAGCCCGCCTCGTCGTTGAGGAAGTCCATGGCATCGCCCTCGGGATAGCGGAAATCCATGTTGGAATAGTTAGCATACTCGTACTCGGCGCCCAAGGCGAGATAGGAACCCACGGTGTAACCCAGGCTGGCATTGAGCACCCAAGGCGTGCGGAGGTGGAAATCGTACCACATGTCGCCATCCACATAATCGTAGGTGTCGACGACGTGGTCGGTGTAGTCGGAGGTAAGGACAGCCGAAGTGCTGTAGGTCAACTTGTAGAAGACGGGAGTGTGCACCGCCAATCCTATACGCAAGGGGGAGTACTCGAAGGGGCGCAGAATGACACCCAGCTTCAGGTCGAAGCCCGACCCGCTGAGGTTGTTGTAACTCTCGAGCTGGTAGCCTCCGCCGCCCTGACCCTCGCTATCCTCGTTGTAAAGGGTGTACTTGGCATAATCCACATCATAGATGCCGACAGTCAGCCCCAAGTAGACGCGGTCGTTGACGTTGAAAGAGACGTTGAGATCGTACTCGTCCACACCGCCCCGCTCGTGCGAACGGAACTCGCGCAGGTAGGGATGCTCACCGGCAATGTTGCCGTAGAAATCGTAGTTCTCGTAGGCGGGGACGTTGGGACGTCCGTCAGCACCAATGGGCGAAGTGGTGAGACTGCCGTCGGGGTCGAGAAAGAGAGGATTGCCATTCTCATCCTGGGCGCGATAATCCGTCACCTGGTCGGTGAGCGTAGGATTGATGAGGTAGCCTTCCCAGCCCAGGGCGGAAAGCCAACCTATGTCGGAGTTGTCGAAGATATTGCCGTTACCCCAATGGCTAGGGGTGAGCCCGTCAGCTTGGGCGGCAATGACATCCAACTGGGTGTAACCGCCCAAGTCGCCAGCAGCACGACGGGTACGGTAGAAAGACTTCGCCTTGTGGTAATTGAAGCCGAAGTTGACGTAGCGCAGTGGAGTGACATTGCCTATCTTGGTGGAGATGACGGCGCCGATGTTGTCGAAGTTCCAACGACCTTTGTCGGCGGACAGGATGGTGCCTGCATTGTCAGTCTCTGTACTGGCCAAAGAATAACCAAAGGTAGTCATCACGTCGTTGCTGCGATAGATGCCTATACCGGCAGGATTGGTGCCGATGACAGAGATATCGCCGCCGAGGGCGCCCATTGCCCCACCCATGCCCACGAAGCGGGCGGTACCGTTCAACTCCTTTCGGGCGATGGTGGTGGCGTCATATACGGTTTGTGCGGCCGCGCCGACTCCTGCCAGGAGGGCGCATGCCAGAGTCAGAATTCGGATGTTCATTGTCAGGATGGGTTAAAAAATACTTTTTTGCAGTCGGGGAAAGAGGGACTGAAAGCTCCCCCTCCCCCAATAATCATTGCTCAGCGTCTGCGGCTGCCTCCTCCTCCGCCGCCTGAACGCGAGCCGCCACCGCTACGCATACCTCCCGACGAACGGAATGATCCGCCGCCCGTGGAGAAACTGGAACGTGAGCTGCCGGATCGCTGAGGGGTACTGTTGTAAGAGCGGTTGCGCGGCGTAGTGCTGGATCCGCGATTGTAAGCACGGGTGGTGGCACCGGTGCGATAGGTGGTGCCAGTGCGGCGCGCGCTTCCCGTGCGGTTTAGGGTCGAAGTGCCCGTGGGACGGGTGTAGCTGCCTGTGCGGCGAGAGGAGCCGACGCCGATCCCCCCCCGCGTAC
>JAHLFO010000150.1 GCA_018883785.1 Candidatus Bacteroides intestinipullorum | reverse complement strand
ATACTGAGCGTGGCCATCTTCTCTGAAGCCGACCGCACGTCGCACCACGTATCGTATGCCGACGAAGCCTATTGCATCGGCCCGGCCGTGGCAAAGGAAAGTTATCTGAACATCGAAAAAGTGATTGCCGTGGCCAAGCGTTGCGGTGCCGATGCCATCCATCCGGGCTACGGATTCCTGTCGGAGAATGCCGACTTTGCAAGGAGGTGCCGCGAGGAAGGTATCATCTTCATCGGCCCGGCACCCGAGACGATGGAGGCCATGGGTGACAAGATTGCTGCCCGCAAGCGCATGATTGCCGCCGGTGTGCCCGTAGTGCCCGGCACGGAGCAGCCGCTGCAAAGCGTGGAAGAAGCCGTGCGCATCTGCAACGAGATCGGCTATCCCGTGATGCTGAAAGCCTCGATGGGCGGCGGAGGCAAGGGCATGCGCCTCATCCACAGCGAGGACGAAGTGGCCGAGGCCTACAACACCGCCCGCTCTGAATCCATGTCTTCCTTCGGCGACGACACCGTCTACCTGGAGAAGTTCGTGGAGGAGCCGCACCACATTGAATTCCAAATCCTGGGCGACAACCACGGCAACGTCATCCACCTCTTCGACCGCGAATGCTCCGTGCAAAGGCGTAACCAGAAGATTGTGGAGGAAAGTCCCTCGCCCTTCCTGACGCCGGAGCTGCGCCGCGAGATGGGCGAAAAGGCCGTGGCCGCAGCCAAGGCGGTGAACTACAGCGGCGCGGGCACCATCGAGTTCCTAGTGGACAAGCACCGTCACTTCTATTTCCTCGAAATGAATACCCGCCTGCAGGTGGAGCATCCCATCACGGAGGAAGTGATGGGCGTGGACCTGGTGAAGGAGCAGATCCGCATCGCCAACGACGAAGTGCTGCACTTGCATCAGGAAGAGCTCTTCCAGCGCGGCCACGCCATCGAGTGCCGCATCTGTGCCGAGGACACGGAGAACAACTTCATGCCCTCGCCCGGCATCATCAAGCAGCTGACCGAGCCGAACGGCATCGGCGTCCGCATCGACAGCTACGTCTACGAGGGTTACGAAATCCCCATCTACTACGACCCCATGATCGGCAAGCTCATCGTCTGGGCCACCACGCGCCAGTATGCCATCGAGCGTATGCGCCGCGTGCTCTACGAGTATAAGATTACGGGGCTGAAGACCAACCTGGCCTATCTGAAGCGCATCATGCACGTGCCCGACTTCGTGCGCGGCGAATACAACACGCTCTTCATCGCCAAGAACGCCAAGATGCTGGTGCGCAACAACACGCACAACGAGGAACTGGAGAACATCGCCATGATAGCCGCCTACATGGACTATCTGGTGAACCTGGAAGAAAACGCTTCCACCCAGTTGCCGGACGCACGCCCCATCAGCCGCTGGCGCGAGTTCGGCCTGCAAAAGGGAGTGCTGAGGATATAAACTTAATGAAGAATTATGAATGAAGAATGAAGAATTAATTCAGACGGATATTCTTCGCGATTCCCGGCGCATGTGAGGTGGGAATTCTTAATTCTTCACTCTTCATTCTTCATTTATATATAAAAATATGGAAATACATATCGGCGACCGCGTGGCCGACGTCACGCTGGTCAGCAAAGAAGGCAACAAGGTGCAACTCACCATCGACGGCCAACCCTACGAGGTGGACATCGTGATGGCCGAGAACGGTAACTGCTCCATCCTGCACAACGGCAATTCATTCAACGCCGGCCTGGTGCGCGGAGAGGGAGGCAAGAACTATGATGTCAATATCCTGACGCGCTCCTTCCACGTGGACATCGTGGACACGCAGGCCAAGTATCTGCACACCCGCAAGGGAGCCGACGAGAAGCAGGACAACAAAATCGTGGCCCCCATGCCCGGCAAGGTGGTCAGCATCCCCGTCAAGGTGGGCGACCGACTGGCTGCCGGCGACATCGCCATCGTGCTCGAGGCCATGAAGATGCAGAGCAACTACAAGGTCAGCGCCGACTGTGTCGTGCGGAACATCCTCGTCTCCGAAGGCGAGGCGGTCAATGCCAACCAGACGCTGATTGAACTGGAAATAATCAAGGAGGAAGATTAACTATGAATAGAGAAGAAATATACAGCCAGTTTGAAGAACTGGACAAACGCGCCTCCCTGGGCGGCGGCGTGGACAAGATAGAGAAGCAGCACACCATGGGCAAGATGACCGCCCGCGAGCGCATCGAACTGCTGCTGGACAAGGGCACGTTCAATGAGCTGGACAAGTTCGTCAATCACCGTTGCACCAACTTCGGCATGGAGAAGAAGCAAATCCCCGGCGACGGCATGGTGACGGGTTATGGCAAGATAGACGGCCGTCTGGTCTTTGTCTATGCCTATGACTTCACGGCACATGGAGGCTCGCTGAGCGAGACCAACGCCGCCAAGATTGTCAAGGTGCAGGAATTGGCCCTGAAGAACGGCGCACCCATCATCGCCCTGAACGACTCGGGCGGCGCCCGCATCCAGGAAGGCGTGAACAGCCTCGAAGGTTATGCTTCCATCTTCTATCAGAATACCATCGCTTCGGGTGTCATCCCGCAAATCTCCGCCATTCTCGGCCCCTGCGCCGGCGGCGCCTGCTATTCGCCCGCGCTGACCGACTTCATCTTCATGGTGAAGGAGCAGAGCCACATGTTCATCACCGGCCCGGATGTGGTGAAGACCGTCACCAACGAGGTGGTGGACAAAGAAGAACTGGGCGGCGCCTACACGCATAGCTCGAAGAGCGGCGTCACCCACTTCATGTGCAACAACGAAGAGGAGACGATGATGACCATCCGCGAGCTCCTCAGCTTCCTGCCCTCCAACAATATGGAGGATGCGCCTTTCGTCCCCTGCACGGACGACATCCATCGCCAGACGGAAGCTCTCCAGACCGTCATCCCCGAAGACCCGAACCTGCCCTATGACATCAAGGACATCATCGAGCCGGTGCTGGACAACCAATACTTCTTCGAGGTCATGCCCCACTTTGCCAAGAACGTCGTCATCGGCTTCGGCCGTCTGAACGGTCGCTCCGTGGGCATCGTGGCCAACCAGCCCGCCTACCTGGCAGGTGTCCTGGACATCGACGCCAGCGACAAGGCCGCCCGTTTCATCCGCTTCTGCGACTGCTTCAACATACCTATTATTACGTTCGAAGACGTGCCCGGCTTCTTGCCCGGCACCGTGCAGGAGCACAACGGCATCATCCGCCACGGCGCCAAGATTGTCTATGCCTATGCCGAGGCCACTGTACCCAAGATTACGCTCATCACCCGCAAGGCCTACGGCGGCGCCTACATCGTGATGTCCAGCAAGCCTACGGGTGCCGACGTCAACCTGGCCTATCCGCAGGCGCAGATTGCCGTGATGGGGGCCGAGGGAGCGGTGAACATCCTCTACCGCAAGGCATCCGCCGAAGAGAAGGCAGGCATCATCCAGGAGTACGAAGAAAAGTTCAACAACCCCTACCGTGCGGCCGAACGCGGCTACATCGACGAGATTATCATGCCACGCGACACCCGCTACAAACTGGTGCAGGCCCTGGAGATGGCGCACAACAAGAACCAGAGCAATCCGCCGAAGAAGCACGGCAACATGCCGCTGTAAGGCAGGAGATAGAAGGTAATATAAAAAGAGGTGCGGATTACGCAAATTCCACAGGATTACCTCCGTGGAAGGGACGTAATCCGCACTTTTTTCTTCATATCTGTCGTAAAAATACCGCAAAGGGATAAAATAGTATCAGTATCGTATTCACGAATCCGCTACCTTTGTGCTGTGAAACAAAACTACAATAACCATTACCTAATGAAGACATGGATATGAAGAAAATGACAATGGCTGCCGTGCTCTTGACGGCAGGCTTGCTCGCGGCTTGCAACTCGAGCAAAAAAGAACAGACCCCTACAGAGGTAACCACAGTGCGCACCCCGGAAACAGAAGCCCTGCTGGCCAACCTGAAAAAAACGCCGGCACAGGGCATCATGTTCGGTCACCACGATGACACGGTCTACGGTATCGGCTGGGAAGGCGAAGAAGGCCGTTCGGACGTGAAGGATGTCTGCGGCGATTATCCAGCCGTAATCAGCTTCGACTTGGGCGAGTTGGAACTGGGTGGTCCGAAAAACCTGGACAAAGTGGCTTTCGATACCCTGCGCAAGGAAATCCTGAAACAATACCAACGCGGCGGCATGGTCTCATTGAGCTGGCATGCCCGCAACCCTAAGACTGGCGGCGATGCTTGGGACGTGAGCGACTCTACGGTGGTGAAATCCATCCTTCCCGGCGGTGAAAACCACGCCAAGTTTGCCACTTGGCTGAGCGATGTCGCTGGTTTCCTGAACTCCCTGCAAACGCCCGAAGGCGTGAAGATTCCCGTACTCTTCCGTCCGTGGCATGAACATACCGGCAGCTGGTTCTGGTGGGGCGAGAAACTCTGCTCAACCGATGAATACAAGACCTTGTGGCACATGACGGTGGACAGCCTCCGCGTACATGGCGTGGACAATGCGCTCTATGCCTATTCTTCCGGTTCGGAACCGCAAGACACCACCCAATACCTGGTACGCTATCCGGGCGATGACTACATTGACGTGATTGGCTTCGACACGTACCAGTTCGACAAAGAAGCTTTCGTCAACGGCGCAGATCGTATGCTGAACATCATCACGACCATCGGCAAGACGCATGACAAGGTACCCGCCATCACAGAAATCGGCTACGAAGGTATTCCCGATGCCAAGTGGTGGACCGGCACGCTCTATCCGCTCTTGGAGAAATACCCCAGCCTGTCCTATGTCCTGGTATGGCGCAATGCCCGCGAAAAGGTAACGCACTACTATGCCCCTTACCCCGGACAAGCTTCTGCCGCCGACTTCGTGGAATTCTACAAGAACCCGCGGACGCTTTTTGCATCAGAAGTACAACTTTATAAATAACCCTCAACTCACACTGATATGGAACAGAATTTCAATGAACGAGTAAAAGAACTTTTCCGCAAACACGAAGAACTGATTACGAGACCCAATATCCCCGTGGAAGACGGCAACGGCATCTTCACACGCTACAAATACCCCATCCTGACGGCTGCTCACGCCCCCATCTTCTGGCGCTATGACTTGGACGAGACGTCCAATCCCTACCTGATGGAGCGCATCGGCGTAAACGCCACGTTGAACTCGGGTGCCATCAAATGGAACGACAAATACTTGCTGGTGGTACGTGTGGAGGGAGCCGACCGCAAGTCGTTCTTCGCCGTGGCCGAAAGCCCCAATGGCGTGGACAACTTCCGATTCTGGGACTATCCCATCACGATGCCGGACGATGTAATCCCTGCCACCAACATCTACGACATGCGCCTCACTGCCCATGAAGACGGCTGGATCTACGGCATCTTCTGCGCCGAACGTCACGATGACAAAGCTCCCGCCGGCGATCTCTCCGCCGCTACGGCCACGGCCGGCATTGCCCGCACCAAGGATCTGAAAACGTGGGAACGCCTGCCGGACCTGAAGAGCAATAGCCAACAGCGCAATGTCGTGCTGCACCCCGAATTCGTGAACGGCAAATATGCCCTCTACACCCGTCCGCAAGACGGCTTCATTGATGCAGGCAGCGGCGGCGGCATCGGCTGGGCATTAGTGGACGACATCACGCACGCCGAAGTGAAGGAAGAGAAAATCATCGACCAACGCTATTACCACACCATCAAGGAAGTGAAGAACGGCGAGGGCCCGCACCCCATCAAGACCCCGAAAGGCTGGTTGCACCTGGCCCACGGCGTACGCGGATGTGCCGCCGGACTGCGGTATGTGCTCTATCTGTACATGACTTCATTAGAAGATCCTTCCGAACTGATTGCTTCGCCTGCCGGTGCGTTCATGGTGCCCGAAGGCGAGGAGCGTGTGGGCGACGTGAGCAACGTGCTCTTCTCTAACGGCTGGATTGCCGATGAGGATGGCAAGGTGTTCATCTACTATGCCTCCAGCGACACGCGGATGCACGTGGCCACATCCACGGTAGACAAATTGGTAGACTACTGCCTGAACACGCCTGCCGACGGCTTCACGACTTCGGCTTCGGTAGAAACCCTGAAGAAACTGATTGATAAGAATATGAAGTTTATGAAGTAAACACAAAAGAGCGATTAGGGATTAGTGAACAACAAGAGAATTACGAATCGTGCTTGTCACTGATCACTAATCGCTCGATTATTTATCACCTCATACAAAATTGTTAATCACTAATCAATAAAATCCATGGCAACACTGAAAGAAAAAGTGGGTTACGGCTTCGGAGACATGTCTTCGTCGATGTTTTGGAAGATATTCTCTTACTATCTGCCGTTCTTTTATTCCAATATCTTTGGGCTGACGCTGGCCGATGCCGGTCTGCTGATGCTGATCACTCGTATCTGGGACGCAGTGTCCGACCCGATGATGGGCGTCATTGCCGACCGTACCAAGACCCGTTGGGGACGCTACCGTCCCTACCTGTTATGGATTGCCGCTCCCTTTGCCATCGCGGGTATACTGCTATTCACCACGCCCGAATGGAGCTACTCCGGAAAACTGATTTGGGCGTATGCCACCTACATCCTGATGATGACCGTTTATACGGGTATCAATGTGCCCTACGGAGCCATGCTGGGCGTGATGACTGACGACTCGAACACGAAGACCGTCTTCTCCTCCTACCGTATGTTCTTCGCCTACGGCGGTAGTTTTATCGCCCTGGGTGCCTGGGAACCTCTCTGCAACATGTTCAAATCAATGGGTTACGGCCAGGCAGACAGCTGGCAGTACTCCATGATCATCATCGCCTGCATCTGCTTATGCGGCTTCCTGCTGTGCTTCAGCATGACGCGCGAACACGTACAGAACGTGTCCGGCGAGTCCTTGGGCAAAGACGTAAAATCCCTGCTGACCAACTCGCCTTGGTGGATCCTGAACGGCATCGCCCTACTCTCCAACTTTTTTAATACCGTGCGTGGTGCCACAGCAGCCTATTACTTCAAGGATTGCGTCAGCACCAATGCTTTCCTGGACTTCGGGATATTCAATATCGTGCTCTATGCCGGCCTGTTCCTGATGATCGGCGAAGTGTGCAACATGCTGGGCGTAGCGTTGGCCGTACCTTTCTCTACCCGCCTGGGCAAGAAGACCACCTACTACTTGGCATTGGTTTGCTTGGTGCTGTTCAGCGTGCTGTTCTTCTTCGTCCCCGACACCGTGACCGGCTGGTGGCTGATGATGCTGTTCCAAATTTTGATTTCCATCTGTACCGGTATCATTTCTCCGCTGATATGGAGTATGTATGCCGATGTAGCCGACTATGCCGAACATAAAGACGGCACGGCCTCCACGGGACTAATTTTCTCTTCCGGCTCCATGGCCCAGAAGTTCGGTGGTGCCTTTGCCGGATGGGCTGTCATGGCCTTGCTGGCTGCCTTTGGCTACAACACCGCCGAGAATGCCGTACAGACCCCCGAAGCCCTGAACGGACTGAAGTACCTCATGAGCTTCATCCCCGCAGGCATCGCGTTGCTTTCCATTTTAGTGATTTTCATCTATCCGCTGAACTACTCGCGGATGCAAAAGATTACTGCCGACTTGAAAGAAAGAAGAAAGGAGACCCATTGATATGATAAACGTAAAGAATATGCGGGCAGAGATGTACGAGGAACTGACCCAAGACATCCTGCCGTTCTGGATGAACAAGATGGTAGACCGGGAAAACGGCGGCTTCTATGGCCGCATCACCGGCACTGAGGAACTGATGCCTGAGGCTGAAAAGGGGGCTATTCTCAATGCCCGCATCCTGTGGACCTTCTCGGCAGCCTATCGCTTGCTGAAAAAGGAGGAATACTTGGAAACAGCTACCCGAGCCAAGCGTTACCTCATCGACCACTTCTACGACAAGGAATATGGCGGTGTCTACTGGTCGCTGGATTATAAGGGACAGCCCTTGGACACAAAGAAGCAGATTTATGCCCTTGGCTTCGCCATCTACGGCCTGAGCGAATACCATCGCGCCACGGGCGACCAGGAAGCCTTGGACTATGCCATCCGACTCTTTGAAAGCATCGAGGAACATAGCTTTGATGCCAAGAAGAACGGCTATTGCGAGGCGCTGACCCGCGAGTGGGGCGAAATAGCCGACATGCGTCTGAGCGACAAGGACGAGAACGAGCGCAAGACGATGAACACGCACCTGCACATCCTGGAGCCGTATGCCAACCTCTATCGAACCTGGAAGGATCCGCGCCTGGAGAAGCAGCTGCGCAACCTCATCCACCTGTTCATCGACAAAATCCTGAACATCAAGACCGGCCACCTGGAACTGTTCTTCAACGACGACTGGGTGAGCAAGTACCGCATCATTTCCTACGGGCACGACATTGAAGCCTCTTGGCTCATCCACGAAGCCGCGCTGGTACTGGGCGACCAGGAACTGCTGGACAAGGTGGAACCACTGGTGGAATACATCGCCGCAGCCGCCGACGAAGGCTTGACACCCGACGGTGCCATGATCTACGAGACCTTCGTGGACAAGAAAAAGACCGATACGGACCGCCACTGGTGGGTGCAAGCCGAGAATGTGGTGGGACACCTCAACCTCTACCAACACTTTGATGACGGCATGGGCCTGAAGAAAGCCTACGAATGCTGGGAGTTCATCAAGCAGCACCTGATAGACCATGAACACGGCGAATGGCACTGGAGTGTACGCGCCGATGGTTCGGTGAATGTCACCGATGACAAGGCCGGATTCTGGAAATGCCCGTACCACAACGGCCGCATGTGCATGGAAGTGATCGAACGCTTTGCTTAATTTATAAGAAGTAAATCATGAAGAAATTACTGATTAGTTTTTTATTCTTTATTGGTGGATTGGGGACTGTGCTACAGGCACAGTCTTCCTTCCCCGATTTCAGTAAGCTGAATTTCGGCTGCGACGGCAACAGCATCACGGCCGGAGAACAATGGTCCAAGACCGTGGTAGACCTGTTGGGCTTCGCCACCCACCACAATGTGGCGGTAGGCTCTTCCACCTGGGCGTGCCACCCCGACACCCAGGATTATGGCAGCGAAGGCTTTGCCGGTATTTCCGGCGGCTGGCAGCCAACGGAGGACAAACAGGAATTGCAGATGCGCCACAACAACGTGGCCAAGGTGCATATCCAGAAGTTCATCGCCGAGGTAAAGAGCGGTGCCTACCCCGTACCGGATGTCTTCGTCTTCTCCATGGGCACCAACGACACCAATCTGGGCAGTGCCGAAGAAGCCCTGAAGGGCAAGACGTTGGACGATGTGGACGTGACGACCATGGCGGGCGGCGCACGCTGGGCCATCCAGACCATTCTGGAGACTTATCCCCAATGCCGTGTCTTTGTCTGCACACCCATCCAGACAGGCAGCGTGGAACACAACGAAGCAAATTTGAAGAAGATTGCCATCTTGCGTGAAATTTGTCGGGCTTTCTCTGTGCAGCTGATTGATTGCTACGGCGAAAGCGGGATTTGTGAGAAATTCGAGCAACCCTCCTCGCGGGGGAAATACCTGCGCGACGGCCTGCATCCGGACGTGGAGGGGCAGCAGTTGATGGGGCGTTATATCGCCAAAGAGATTCGGAACAATTTTTTCTGATTTGAAGGAGGGAAGGACAAACAATGCCCTTTCCTTATATTTTGACCCCCCCCTGCTGATTAGGCGGCAGTTTGCCGCCTAATTTTTTTTATCCCTGGCTCAGAAAGGGAAGAGCAGCGGCAAGGCGAATACCATGACAATACCCATGATAATCTGTAGCGGCAGGCCCACTTTCACATAATCCATGAACGTATACTGCCCTGCAGGCATTACCAAGGCATTGGGCGGGGTGGAAAAGGGGGAAGCAAAACACATACTCGCCGCCACCGTCACCGCAAACAGGAAGGGCACTGGGCTGACGCCGATTTGCAGGGCGCTTTGCAGAGCGATGGGAGCCATCAGCACGGCAGTCACCGTATTGCTGATGAACATCGTCATCAGCGAGGTGGTGAAGTAGATGCCGGCCATCAACGCCACAGGGCCATAAGCGCCCAGCCCGCAGACCAGCGAATTGGAGATGTATTCCGAAGCGCCCGTCTTCTCCAATGCGATAGACATGGGCAACATCCCGGCAAAGAGCATGATAGTTTCCCAGTTAATCGTCTTGTAGGCCGCCTCGATGTTGCGGAAGCAACCGGTCAACACCATCAGCATGGCGGCTATCATTACGGCAGTGACAGGTGCCACGGGGATAAAATCGAATACCATCATGGCCACCATCAACAGCATGATGGCAGCTGCTACGGGAGCTTTGTAGTCCAGCGTCACCTTGGCAGCCTCCTCCAGAGGCTGTCCCAGCACCACCCAGTCCGTGCTTTCGCGGCTGATGCGGGCAATGTCCTGCCAGGCGCCCTGCACCAACAGCACGTCGCCGCTATGCATCCGTTCGCGGCCCAAGTCTTGCAGCAGGTACTCCTTCTTGCGCCGGATGCCCAACACGTTGACATTGAACTTATCGCGGAACCCCGCTTCTTTCACCTGCTGGTTTATGATGTCCGACGAAGGAGTCAACAGGATCTCCGCGATGCCGATGTCATAGAAATCCAATGAATTTTCCTTGCCCGAAGCTATCTCTGTAGCGTGTCCGCCCATCAGTTCCAGGTTGAAATCTTCGACAAAACGATTGATGCCAGAGGCCGGGCCGTTCACATAAAGCACGTCACCGGTTTCGACCACGGTGTCTGCCGACGCCAGTTTCTGGGTAACGGTCTTCAGGAAACGGTGCTGGGACGCTTCGCCGCGGCGCACTTCCAGGATATTCAAGCCGTAACGACGCCGCACGTCCAAGGCCAAGATAGTCTGCCCAACGATGGCTGACGAAGCGGCAACCCGCAACCTGAAGAGGTTGTTGCTGAGTCCGTACTCTTTCACCAGTTCGTTTAGCGATTTGCCCGCCGAGGGATTGCCTTCCTTTTCGCGCTTTTTCGACAAGAACCAGCGCGTCAGGGGCAGCAGGACTATAATGCCCGTCAGCATACACAGCAATCCCACGGGCAGAAAGGAGAAGAACTCCAACGGTTCGTAGCCCGCATGGGTCAACACTTCGTCAATAACCAGGTTGGGCGGTGTGCCGATAAGCGTCATCATGCCGCCCATGCTGCTGGCAAAAGCCAAAGGCATCAGCAGGCGGGAGGGCTGTGTACCGGCATTGAGGGCCAAGCTGACCACTATGGGCAACATCAAGGCCACTGTCCCCGTGTTGCTGACAAAGGCGCCGATGGCCGATGTGGACAGCATGACCAGCAGAAACAGCTTAAGCTCGCTCTGACCGGCCAGCTTCAGCAGGCGCGAACTGATCATCTTGGCCAGCCCGGTTTGGAAAATAGCACCTCCCACCACAAAGAGGCCTACCATCATGACCACCACAGAGTTGGAGAAGCCCGAAAGCGCCTCTTCAGGCGTCAGGATATGAAACACGAGCAGGGCAATGAGCGCACACAACGCCACGATGTCCGAGCGGATTTTGCCCGAAACGAAGAGCGCCGCGGAGAGCGCCAGGATAATCAAAGTCGTCAGCATGTCTGTTCTGGATTTTTTCTGTGCGCAAAGATAGCGAATTTCCGGCAGAAATCCTTGCCCCGCAGCCCGTCCGTTTCCGCCTTTGCCTGCCCGTGCTTACCCATATCCGCGCCCGTGCTTACCCGCTCCTGCGGACACAAGCGGGGATATACCCCTAAAAAACGCGGCAGATGCTTGCCTCTTTTCGGGATTCCTTTTATTTTTGTGCACCCTAATGGGATATATAATACGTTTCCGATGAAAAATAGATCATTCTTTTTACTGGTGTCCGTTTTGTTTGTTTTTCCACTTTGGATGCGGGCACAGGTTGGTGAACTACCTCGTTCCGTGCCGGAAGCCGAAGGCGTTCCTTCGCGGGCTATAGCCGAATTGTTTGACTCGCTGATGGCTCTGCCTCATACGGACATCCATAGTGTGATGGTGTTGCGACACGGCAAGGTCATCGCCGAGATGTATCCGGCACCTTTTGCAGCCCGCTACCGGCATACGATGTATTCCTGTTCAAAGACGTTTGTCAGTGCGGCGGTCGGATTGGCCATTGCCGATAACCGCCTGCAGCTGACTGACCGTGTGGCTACGCTTTTGCCGGAATATTTGCCCGATACGATTTCCGGTAACCTCGCAGCCATGAATGTGCGCGATCTGCTGACGATGACGTCCGGCATCACGCCCGACTGGGATATGCGCAGCCAGACCCCCGATTGGATAAAGACGTATCTGTCCAAACCGGTTTCCGGCGTAGGCAGTAAATTCCAATACGATTCCATTTCGACTTATTTGCTGGCCGCCATCGTACAAAAGGCCACGGGCATGACGCTGCTTGAGTACCTGCAACTGAAGCTCTTCAATCCCATGCATATCACAGAAGTCGCTTGGGAACTTAGTCCCGAAGGTTATAATACCGGCGGTTGGGGCCTGCATATCCAGCCGGAGTCTTTGGCCAAGTTCGGACAACTCTTGCTGGATGGTGGCAAGTGGCAAGGCCGTCAATTACTGCCTGCCCGATGGGTCAAGGAGATGATGACGGAACAGCAACCCGGTACGGGCTATGGCTACCAGATGTGGCAGTGTGAATATCCGGGTGCCTGGCGTGCAGACGGCGCTTTGGGCCAATACATATTGATAGTCCCGGACAAGGATATGGTGGTGGTCATCACGGAGTGCACGCTCATCAATGGCGTCAATCAGCGCCGCCTGGTGTGGAACCGTCTCCTGCCTTCGGTGGCAGATACAGCCCTGCCGCTTGCAGACAGGGATAACAAACGACTGCAACGGAAAGAGGCCGCTTATGCATTGCCTGTGGTGGAAGGAAGCGCTTTCCGGAGCAATTCGCTGGACGGGCACCGTATCTTGCTGGAAGAAAACAAGTATGGTTGGCAGAGTCTGACTTTGCATACGGATCGTGCCCGCCGGGAAGTGCACATGGATGTGACCACCGTCCGTGGTGAAGCCTATACGCTATCTTTCGGCTATAAAACATGGCTCACGGCAACAATGGAAGCCTGTCCACCTTATTCTATTGCGCCGGTGGATGCCTTCAAAGGCATTGGGCGTTCATTCCATACGGCCGGCAGCTATGCCTGGGCAACCCGCGATGTATTGAGGCTGCGGGTGCATTATGTGGATTGGATCAGCGCGCTCACCTTGGATTTCCGGACGGAAGGACGGGATGTGACGCTGTCCGTCGCCGAGAATTATGCACAAGGTGTTGTGACGATTAAAGGTTCGTTGGCTGAATGAATGCGGATCGACTGCTGTTGGCCTTGAAGCGCCCTTTCATCTGGTTGCGGCGTTTTCGCCACCGTAGGGGCTATGGGGTACATTCGCCTTTTGCCTTCGACTTCATCACCGATGTGGTCTACGAACGGACCGCTTACTATAAATACAAGGACCTGCGGGAGCGCGAGAAGCAGCTGAAAGGCGAAAAGAAGCCCGACTGGCTCTATGAGCCTCCAAAACTGAAACGGCTGCTGTTCCGCCTGGTCAACTATGCCCAACCGGCCAGGGTGGTCGATGCCGGCCGCTTGTCCGCTTCAGCCCTTTACCTGAAAGCCGCCTGCGAAGGGGCCGACTACGTGGGTGCTTCGTCCCTGTCCGAGCTTTTTCTGGAAGCCGGCGTGCCGGTCGATTTCCTCTACCTGCACGACTACCGCCACCCGGACTTCGTGCAGCAAGTCTTTGAGGTCTGCGTGTCGCGCACTACGGAACGCTCGCTCTTCGTCATCGAAGGCATCCGCTATACACGGGAGATGACCGCCCTGTGGAAACAGCTGCGCAAGCACACGCGGGTGGGCGTCACCTTTGACCTCTACGACCTTGGCATCCTCTTTTTTGACAAGTCGAGAGCCAAACAAGATTATATCGTCAACTATTCACACCCTTTCAGCTTATGACAACCCTCAAGAAAAGCGCCCTCTACACCCGCACCGGCGATGCCGGCACCACCTCGTTGGTAGGCGGCAAGCGCGTGCCCAAGACGCACGTCCGCCTGGAAGCCTACGGCACGGTGGACGAACTGAATGCCCAGCTGGGCCTGCTCGTCACCTACCTGACCGATGAACAAGACGCCTGCTTCGTCCGGCAAGTGCAAGACACGCTCTTTGCCGTCGGTTCCTGCCTGGCCACAGACTGCAGCCAAACGCCTCTGCGGGAAGCGAGTACAATCCCCTCCGCCCAAATTGAGGCGATGGAGCATGAAATCGACCGCCTGGACAGCCTGCTCCCCCGGCTCACGGCCTTTGTTCTGCCCGGCGGAAGCCGTGGAGCCGCCGTGTGCCACGTGTGCCGCACGGTCTGCCGCAGGGCCGAACGGCGCATCCTGGCCTTGGCCGCCGAAGCGGACGTATCCCCCGAATTGTTGGCATACGTCAACCGTTTGTCCGATTACCTGTTTGTTTTGTCTCGCAAAATGAACCAAGACGAGAAAAAAGATGAAATATTTTGGCGGAAAAGTTGCAAGTAAGCTAAAATGTTATACTTTTGCGGCAAATTTGTAAAAGAAGATGTTGTAGTACCATTTAATACTTAGGAACTATGTATTGGACATTGGAATTGGCTTCCAAATTGGAAGACGCACCTTGGCCGGCAACCAAGGACGAACTTATCGATTATGCCATGCGTTCGGGTGCTCCGCTTGAAGTGATTGAGAATCTCCAGGAAAT
>JAHLFO010000149.1 GCA_018883785.1 Candidatus Bacteroides intestinipullorum | reverse complement strand
CTCCACACCAACAGCACATGCGCAAACCGGTAGAAATCCGGTAGCAGAAAATGCAGCCTTGCGCGAACATAGAATCTTATATTTCAGATAGATACATAATAATCCGGTAGAAAAACGATAGAAAACTCTCTGCCCTTTTCAACTCCAAAAGCTTGTGAATCAGCTGCTATATCCATAATAACCAAGTCTGCGTGTTTTTGTAAACGGTTGATAATGAGTATGCTGCGGAGAGCCAAGTTCGGCGGTAACTCTCGTAATTTCCTATGTCGGCATGCATACTGAAGAGGTAGATATTCAGCCGAATATGACCGTTCGATTGAAGACCAATGCGGAACTGCTGGACGAGGTGATGGTCGTGGCCTATGGTACGGCTAAGAAGTCGGCATTTACGGGTTCGGCTGGTGTAGTCGGCTCGGAAGACATCGAGAAAATCCAGAGCTCCAACGTGGTGAATGCGTTGAATGGTAAGGTGTCCGGCGTGCAGCTGAACAATTCTTCCGGCCAGCCGGATGCCACGACGCCGACCATCCGTATCCGTGGTATCAGCTCCATCAATGCCGGCAATGACCCGTTGATCATCTTGGACGGCGTGCCCTACGATGGCGACTTGAACAATATCAGCTCGCAGGACATTGAGTCCATGACCGTGCTGAAGGATGCTGCTTCTTCGGCCCTGTACGGTGCGCGCGGTGCCAACGGCGTCATCATCATTACGACCAAGAAGGGAACTGCTGGCAAAGCCAAGATAACGGTGGATGCCAAGTGGGGCAGCAACTCACGCGCTTTGCCTAACTACGAATATGTAAACAGCCCGGCCAAATATTATGAGATGTGGTACAGTGCCCTGAAGAACTACTTCGTGAACGCTCAGGGCTATTCGGACATGCAGGCTCACAACATGGCCAACCAGCATTTGACGACCAACGATGCATACGGTTTGGGTTATAATGTATATTCTGTGCCCGAAGGCCAATACATGATTGGTACCAACGGTAAACTGAATCCTAACGCCACGTTGGGCAACGTCGTGAACTACAACGGACAAGATTATATGCTGTTGCCGGACGACTGGACAGACGCTGCCTACAAGACCGGCCTGCGCCAGGAGTATTCGCTGACGGCCACCGCCGGCACGGACAAGTCCTTGTTCTTCGCTTCGTTCAACTACCTGAGCAACGAGGGTATCTCTCCCAATTCGGATTATGAGCGTATCGCCGGCCGACTGAAGGCCGACTACCAGCTGACCGACTGGTTGAAAATCGGCGTAAACATGGGCTACACGCACTTCGATGCCAACTCCTTGGGTGAGGACGGTTCCTCCGGAAGTTCCGCCAATGTGTTCGCCCTGACGATGATGGCTCCCATCTATCCGCTGTACTTGCGCGACGGACAGGGCTACATCAATTTGTCGGCCAACAAGAACAATATGTTCGACCCGACCAATATGGAATTGGATGGAGCCATTGTAAATGGCAGCAGCGGTTCTTATATGACAGACTACAACACGGAAGGTTACTTCGGGCGTTTACAGTATGACTTCGCCGAGAAGTACTTCGGTTCAGTATCTTACCGCCGCGACGCTTCCAGCCGTTTCCATCCGGACAATCGCTGGGGTAACTTCTGGTCGGCCGGTGCCGCCTGGATTATTTCCAAGGAAGCCTTCTTCGATGTAGAGTGGATTGACCTGTTGAAAATCAAGGCTTCCTATGGTTCGCAGGGTAATGACCGAATCGGTGACTACCGCTATGTCAACACGTTCAGCATCGTAAACTCCAACGGCAATCCTGCTGCCGTGCCCAACGTAATGGGTAACAAGGACATTACGTGGGAGACGAACGCCAACTTCAACGCCGGTGTGGAATTTGAATTGCTCGGCACCCGTCTGAACGGTAGCGTAGATTTCTTCACCCGCAAGACCAGCGACATGTTGTTCACCTTCACCCTGCCGCCTTCGTATGGCTATACCTATTATTATGCCAACATCGGCGACATGCGCAACTTGGGTGTGGAACTGGAACTGAACGGTACTGTCATCAAGCATCGCGACCCGGAGTGGAACATCAACCTTAACCTGACTCACTACAAGAACAAAGTAACCTACTTGGCCGACGAGCACAAGACGACTACTGTAGATGGCGTGGAAGGTTATGAGAACGGCAATATGTTCATCGGCGAGGGTATTCCTTTGTACACCTACGAACTAGTGCAGTATGTCGGCGTCAACGAGAACGGCGAATCCCTGTTCTACGTGGACGGCACGGATGAGAACGGCAACCCGACCCGTACCACGACTACCAATCCGAACAACGCTACCAAGCATCTGTGTGGTACGGCCTTGCCCGACGTCTATGGTGGTTTCGGCACGGAACTGACTTGGAAAGGCTTGGACTTCTCGGCCAACTTCAGCTACCAGCTGGGCGGCCAGGTGTATGACAGCGACTATGCTTCGTCCATGTCCGCCAACAAGGGTCATGCTTTACATGTCGACCTGCTGAATGCCTGGTCTACGGAAAACCCGACAAGCAACATCCCGCGCCTGCAATACAACGACAGCTATACCAACGCTTCGTCCGACCGTTGGCTGACCAGTGCTTCCTACCTCAGCCAGCAAAACATTACGCTGGGCTATACGCTGCCCGCACGCTGGTGCCGCGCTTTGGGCATGGAGAAACTGCGTATCTATGCTACGGCTGACAACGTATGGCTGTGGTCCAAGCGCCAGGGCCTTGACCCGCGCCAGAGCATCAGTGGCTCGGTGACATCCGCCTATTATGCGCCCATGCGTACCATTTCAGGAGGTATCACACTGACATTCTAATCATTTAACTCAGAAAAAGGAAAAGCAATGAAACATATATCGAAAATCTTAACGGGTGCTTGCCTCTCCTCCCTGTTGTGGGTGAACACAGGCTGCATCGAAGAAACATTCCCCACCAGCGGTGCCACGCAAGACCAGCTGGGTGCTTCCGCCCAAGCCACCGAGGCCTTGATGTGGGCCATGCCGGCTTTCTTCAATAACTGGGCTACCATCGGTAGTAGTTATCACTATGACTGGGGCTACGGTTCCATCATGCACATCCGCGACGTGATGACGGAAGATATGGCCGTGGTGTACAGTAACAGCGGTTATGACTGGTATGAGTCATGGGAAACCAACAAGTATCAAGGCCAGGACTACGTATATGCCCAGTTCATCTGGAACTATTACTACCAGTTCATCCAGATGTCCAACAACTTGATTGGTGCCGTAGATGAGACTTCGGCCACCGAACAGCAGTTGGGCTACCTGGGAGCAGCCTTTGCTTTCCGCGCCTTGGCTTACCTGGACTTGGCACAGATGATCGAATTTTTGCCCAATGACGGCACCAACGGCGTGAACGAAGCTGGCAACGATGTGACCAACCTGACAGTACCCATCGTCCGTGAAACCACTACACAGGATGAGGCACGCAACAATCCCCGCGTCTCCCGCGAGGAAATGGCAGCCTTCATTCTGGGCGACCTGGACAAGGCCGAGCAATACATCGTCAACCTGGAGCGTAGCAGCCGTACGTTGCCCGACCTCTCGGTGGTTTATGGTTTGAAAGCCCGCTATTATATGTGGCTGGGTGAATATGCTTCTGCGCAGAACTATGCTCGCCAAGCCATCAATGCCGCAGACGTGACACCGATGACGGAAGATCAATGCCTGAACACGACCAGCGGCTTCAACGACCTGTCCTGCTGGATGTGGGGATCACAATTGAGAGCAGAAGATAACCAGGTGCAAACGGGTATTGTCAACTGGACTTCTTGGATGTCCAATGAGGCCACGTATGGCTATACAGCCGCAGAGCCTCATCTGATGATCAACAAACGCACCTACGATCGCATCAGTGACACGGACTTCCGCAAGAAACTGTGGAAAGCACCGGCCGGTTCCGCCTTGGAGGGACAGACGCCCTTCATCGATGCCTCCTGGGGAGCAAGTTTGGAAGACTATGCCAGCGTGAAGTTCCGCCCCAATGCCGGTAATACGTTAGATTATCTGGAAGGTTCGGCTTCTGCTTTCCCCGTGATGCGCGTAGAAGAGATGTATTTCATCGAGGCTGAAGCTGCCGCCCATCAGAATGCCGGCGAAGGTCGCACCTTGCTGGAGGATTTCATGCGCAACTATCGTGACCCGCAATACACATGCACGGCCAGCGATGTGGTGGACGAAATCGTCTTCCAAAAGCGCGTGGAACTGTGGGGTGAAGGTTTGACCTTCTTTGATGTGAAGCGTCTGAACATGCCTGTTACCCGCGGCTATGACGGCACGAACTTCCACGACATGGCTCGTCTGAACACAACGACTCGTCCTGCTTGGATGAACATCTGCATCGTTCGCAATGAGAAGGCCAACAATCCGGCTCTGACCGGCTATGAGAATCCCGACCCGACGGATGCCTATACGCCGTGGACTGAATAATGAATCCTTAATCCTAAATATATGAATATGAAAGCTATAAATAAAATTTTCAGTACCCTTGGATTGGCAACCCTATTGTTGGGAATAGGGGCATGTACCGATGAGTATGACTACACTCCCGCACAGCAGGTGAATCCGGATTGCATCAAAGCTTCATTCACAAGCGACGGCGACTTTATGGAACTGGATACGGATGCGCCCAAGAGCGTGACCGTGACCGTGACACGTGAGAACACGAGTGGTGAAGTTACACTTGCCCTGAATGTCCTGCGGAATGATGAAAATGTATTCCAGATTCCCGAGAGCGTGACTTTCGCTGCGGGGCAAAGCACGGCTACTTTTGAGATCGCGTTCCCAAATGCAGAAATAGGCTTGGAATATACCTACTGTATAGCCTTGGATGATGATGTCGTCGATCCCTACTCGTCGAGCACTCTTGCTTCTACAACGGGTACGATCCAGCTGATCCAGTGGAATTTGCTGGGTACTGGAACGCTGACTTGCACTTTGCTGAATGGGACTGCCACTTGTAATGTGTACAGGGCCAGCCATGCTGCCTGGTATAGAGCTGAGGAACCCATAGAAACAGGCATGGACATCATTTTCATCGTGAACGATGACAATAGCGTGAGCGTTGCCGACCAACCGATATTCACGGATTCTAACTACGGCACAGTCTACGTGAACAATTCGGAAGGCGGCGGTATTTATAGCGCAGAAGACAACACTATCCAGGCTGCGCTTTACTACTATTGCTCGGCCGGCTATTTCGGCACGTATGTAGAGACGTTGACTTTGCCGGCAGAGTAAAACCTGCGTGAGTTTTCGGAATTGATACGGAGAGGGCGTGTCGCAATGAAAGGCGGCGCGCCCGCTTCTTTTCCGCATGTCCTGCCGCGTCTTTTCTGCTCCAAGCCTAAAGCTGTATGAACCAGGGCTTAGGCGCAGACATAGGTAAGCATGGGCGCAGGCATGGGTAAGTACGGACGCAGGCATGGGTAAGCACGGACGCAGGCATAAAAAAGCATTATAGGATAAATGGCAAAGAATCCTATAAGAAATGGCAAGGTATCCAATAAGAAACGCAAAAGCATCCTTGCTCCTTGTGAATTGAAGTATAATTGCATTCGTGAGAGGTATAAAACAAAACAGTTTCTCGCAGTTTTTTTAGGGTTATACCCATAAACAATATAAGAATAATCACTATATTTGCGGATGTAATCGTAGATGGAACCAGCCATGATAGAAAGAGAATTGTACATGAAGCAAATCCGTCCCTTTATGAACCATCCGTTTATTAAGGTGATAGCCGGTATCCGCCGGTGTGGGAAATCAGTGGTGCTGCAACTGATTGCCGAAGAACTGAAGCAGCAAGGGATTGCGGGAGAGCGTATCGTCTATATGAACTTCGAGAGTTTTGAGTGGATGGATATTGCCGATGCCAAAGCGCTATACCTCTATATTAAGGATAAAGTGGAAAAGACCGATGGAAAAGTATATATTCTGCTGGATGAGATACAGGAAGTAAAAGATTGGGAGAAGGCCGTCAATTCTTTCCTGGTGGATTGGGACGTGGATGTGTACGTGACCGGTTCCAACTCCCGGTTGCTTTCTTCCGAGTTGTCCACCTATCTGGCAGGCCGGTACGTCAGTTTCCATATCATGCCGTTATCCTTCAATGAATATCTTTTGTTTCATGGCATAAATTCGGACAGCAAGGAGGTTTTGAAGGAAGAGTTCCAAAAGTATCTCCGCATGGGCGGTTTCCCGGCCATCCACACGGGCGATTATAGCTATGAAGACATTTATAAATTGGTGTATGACATTTATTCCTCCGTCATCTTGCGCGACACGGTGCAGCGGCATGGCATCCGTAACGTGGAGTTGTTGGAGCGGGTGGTACGCTTCGTGTTCGACAATATCGGCAGTCGGCTTAACGCAAAAAATATCGCAGACTATTTCAAAAGCCAGCAACGGCGGGTGGACATCAATACCGTTTATAATTATCTGGATGCCTTGCAGGGCGCATTTATCATCCAGCGTGTGCCGCGTTATGACATCAAGGGTAAAGAGCAGTTGCAGACCAACGAGAAGTATTTCGTCAGCGACCTGTCGCTGATTTATGCCGTGATGGGCTATAAAGACCGGATGATTTCGGGCGCATTGGAGAACATTATCTATTGGGAGATGAAGCGTCGCGGATATGATACGTTCATCGGCAAGCAGGATAGCCGTGAAGTGGATTTCGTAGGCATCCGCAGAGATGAGAAGATTTATATCCAAGTAACCTATCGGATGGAATCGGACACAACCGTAGAGCGTGAGTTTGCCCCTTTGCTTGCCATTGGCGACCATTATCCCAAGTTTGTGGTGAGCATGGATGATGTCTGGCAGGATAACATCGAGGGGGTGAGGCATCGGCATATTGCCGACTTCCTAACGGATAAGGGCTGGTGACATCATGCTTTACTAACCGATGACCGTTCATGCCTGTTGTATCTGAAACTGTTGCGATATAATGATGAAAAAATCTGAGGAACAATCTCATTCCTAACAAGCAAAATTTGCCATAGAGAGATATAAATATCTATACAACATAGGAGAGGTTCTTTTTCTCTTGTTCCCGACTTTACCCCAAGGCGA
>JAHLFO010000148.1 GCA_018883785.1 Candidatus Bacteroides intestinipullorum | reverse complement strand
ATACTATAGTTTATTATTTTTTCACAGAAATAGTGAATGATTTAGCAGGCTTGAATGCCGGAATATTGTGTTCCGGAATGATGATCGTAGTATTCTTAGAGATATTACGGGCTGTCTTTTGTGCTCTCTTTTTCACAATGAAACTGCCGAACCCACGCAGGTAGACATTCTCGTCTTTGGCTAAAGATGCTTTCACTGACTCCATGAATGCTTCTACGGTTGTAAGTACGGTGGTCTTGTCGATGCCTGTACTTTTAGCGATTTCGTTTACAATATCAGCTTTAGTCATTTTTCTTTAAAAAAAATATTATTACTAATGGGTTCCTAATTTTTTGGACTGCAAATATATAGCTTTTCCGTCTCTCTGAAAAATATATTTCGGACTATTTTTCCAAAAAGTGGCCATAGCCAATGTTCAAGTATCTATTTGGCAGTCTAAAGAGGCTCTTTACGTTGCCAGAGAGGCTCTTTGGCGCTCAAAAGAGGGACCTTAGGCAGGGGACGCCTATGGGGGTTGTTACCGGGAATTATTTTTCCAACAAGTCTTTCAGGAAAGCATCCAGTTCTTCATCGAGTCCTTTCAACAGTTCCTCATTGAGTAGCAAGGTATCGTCATCCATCAGCAGGAGCTCGGCAATGGTCTCCTTGTCCTCGTCTACCAGCACGAACGAATAGGGCTTCATCAAGGTCAGCTTGTCGAAGTCACCTGCCGCCTTCATCGTGTTCAGCACGCTGGAGAGGATGCGTTCGGCATCGGCTTGGAAATTGTTGCCATCGTAGTTGGTCCATTCCTCAATGGTGGTGGCTGCCAGTTGGGTGTCGTCATCGTCGAAGATTATCAGTTCGCCCGATGCCGGGTTGGCTTGCAGGTGAATGTCCGATACGATGTTTTCATCGCAACCGCGATACCTGTTGATGGCTTGTCCGACAGTTTTTTCTATCTGTGATAAAGAGGATTGGCTGAGTTTCATAATCGGTTTTTCTTTTTATTGGGCTTCAAAGTTACGTTATTTTTGTGGAATAACCGTGGATATTATGGCATATTTCTAAAGTACTCATTCTTCTTCTTTGAATCGCTGCATTTGTGCGTCCAGCCGGGCGATGCCTTGGAGGCGTTCTTGCAGTTCGTTCAGATAGACGGTGGCAAAGACATAGTTGGGTACGTCGGTGGCGTTCAGGCCATCGGCGGTTTTCTCGTCCAGCCTGTCTATTTGGTAGGCCATGTGTTGGGCTTTTTCTGCCCACTCCGTGGCAGCAGCGATGCTATCCTGCATCTCATAGCCAAGGGCAATGTTGCAAGCGGCATACATTTTTTGTTTGCCCTTCTTGTGCATGTAGTGGCGTTTCCAGAGGGCGATGGCATCCGTCCAGTTGCCTTCGCGGACATAGACAGCTGCATCGCGCATGTCTACCGAACCGCCCGTGAAGAGATAGCGTTGAGCGGTACGCCAATGGGGCAGCAGATAGCGGATAGGGGTGGTACCTGCAAACTGTGAAGCCGCCTCAATCAGGTCGTCTTCTTTAATGGAGTTGGCCTGCACTTCACCTTCACTGGCACCTACTTCATCCCAAAAGATGCTATCCGTGCTGAGGATAGTTGTGACAGGGCCTTGCCGGTTGGGCAAGTAGATGCTAAACGTGGGGAATACTTTGACATCCGTGGACTCGTGGTAGGCGTTGATGTCCGGCAAGAAGCTGACTTTGCGCAGGGAGCGTAGCCGCACGTCCTCCAGGGCTACCAGGAAGTCCACGCCCAAGTCGTTTGCCAGGTTGTTGACCTCTTCACGCGACAAAGTGCTTTCGCGGGGTATGCGGTCGTGTTCGCGCAGGGCCGAGTCGCAGATGATGACTTCATCGAAATAATTCTCTGCAGCCAGTGATTCTGCCAGTGATTCCGTGGCCAGCTTGGCATTTCCCAGATAGTACTTGGTCTGCCGCTTGATTTCCAATTCATCCTTTGGCTGCTTGGCCTCTTCGGGCATGCGGGTAGCTTCGGGCGAAGCAGGCATATTATTTACTACTCCCACACGCCGTAACGAGGGGGGGAAGCTGACTTCGGCGGGCAACATGTAGTCTATCGAAAGTGATTGTACGCTTTGGCAGGCCGTGGCCAGCCACACGAGGGCCATCAGAGGGTAAATGCAATGCTTTTTCATCAGGGTTCAAAATGTATTTCCTAGTTTGTATATGCCTGTGCCCCTGCGTTCACAACGTGATGCCCGTTACGGTCGTAACGTGGTGTCCGTTGCGGTCGCAACGCGAAGTCCGTTACGGTCGTAACGCAGTGCACGATGCGGGACAGCAGGTTTTGACAGGCAAAAGTACGCTTTTGTGCGGATAAACAAAAGCCCCGAACCGTTAAAAACCGTTCGGGGCCTGATTATTTACCTGTTGTCACGGGTTATAGTCCTTTCCCATGGCAATTCTTATACTTCTTTCCGCTTCCGCAAGGGCAAGGATCGTTACGCCCTACGGTTTTTTGTGCACGGATTGGTTCGCGCTTGGGCTTTTCGCGGGTATCCTGTGCGGCGGCTGCCTGCTGGTTCGGGTCGCTCAGGTCTTGCTTCTGTTCCTGATACTTGCTCATGTCCTGACGTTGCTCGGGAGCGGCCTGGCGTACCTCCTGCGGTTCGCGTACGGGGATTTGGCCGCGCATCAGGATGGAAATGGTCTGGTTGTTGATCTTGTCCACCATGGCGTCGAACAGGTTGACCGATTCTAACTTGTAGATGAGCAGCGGGTCCTTTTGCTCGTAGCTGGCATTCTGCACAGAGTGCTTCAGGTCGTCCAGCTCGCGCAGGTTCTCTTTCCATGCCTCGTCAATGACGTGCAGCAAGATGGCCTTCTCGAAGGACTTCACCACTTCCTTGCACTCGCTCTCGTAGGCAGCTTTCAGGTTGCACGAAATGTTGTATACGCGCTTGCCGTCGGTGATGGGGATGAGGATGTTCTGGAAGAATGCTCCTTGATTCTCATACACTTGCTTGATGACGGGGTAGGCAATCTGAGCCATACGGTCTGTCTTGCGCTTGAACAGCTCCATGGCCGCACTAAACGTCTTGTCTGCCAAGGCTTCCTTCTTTTCGTTGCGGAATTCCTCTTCGGTGAAGGGCGGTTCCATGGCCAAGGTCTGCAAGATGTCCATCTTGGCGTTCTCGTAATCGGGAGCATTGACAGCGTTGGCGCAACGATCCCAAATCATGTTCACGATATCCATGCCGATGCGTTCGCCCATCAAGGCGTGGCGGCGCTTGGTGTAGACCACGGTGCGCTGCTTGTTCATCACATCGTCGTATTCCAGCAAGCGTTTGCGGATGCCGAAGTTGTTCTCTTCCACCTTCTTCTGGGCGCGCTCGATGGACTTGGAAATCATGCTATGCTCAATCATTTCTCCTTCCTTGAATCCCAGCTTGTCCATCACGCTGGCAATGCGTTCGGAGGAGAACAAGCGCATCAAATCGTCTTCCAGCGATACAAAGAACACGGACGAGCCCGGGTCTCCCTGACGTCCGGAACGGCCACGCAGCTGTCTGTCCACACGGCGTGATTCGTGACGCTCCGTGCCTATGATGGCCAGACCACCGGCGGCTTTCACCTCGGGGCTCAGCTTGATGTCGGTACCACGGCCGGCCATGTTTGTGGCGATGGTCACGGTGCTGCTCTGTCCGGCTTTGGCCACAATCTCTGCTTCTTTTTGATGCAACTTGGCGTTCAGTACATTGTGGGGAATCTTGCGCATGTCCAGCATCTTGCTCAGCATCTCGGAGATTTCTACCGATGTGGTACCCACCAAGACGGGGCGTCCGGCGGCTACCATCTTTTCGATTTCCTCGATGACGGCTTTATATTTCTCGCGCTTTGTCTTGTAGACGCGGTCGTTCATGTCTATGCGGGCAATGGGGCGGTTGGTCGGGATGACCACTACGTCCAGCTTGTAGATATCCCAGAATTCACCAGCCTCTGTCTCGGCCGTACCGGTCATACCTGCCAGCTTGTGGTACATGCGGAAGTAGTTTTGCAAGGTGATGGTGGCAAAGGTCTGTGTGGCGGCTTCCACCTTCACGCCTTCCTTAGCCTCGATAGCCTGGTGCAGGCCGTCGGAATAGCGGCGGCCTTCCATGATACGGCCAGTCTGCTCGTCCACAATCTTCACTTGTCCGTCAATGACTACGTATTCATCGTCTTTCTCGAACATCGTGTAAGCCTTCAGCAACTGGTTGATGGTATGTACGCGTTCGGACTTGATGGCATAGTTGGTCAGCAGGGCATCCTTCTTGGCCAAGCGTTCCTCGTCGGTCAGGTCGGTTTCATTTTCCAATGCGGAGAGCTGTGCCGTGATGTCCGGCAATACGAAGAACTCAGGATCTGAGGTCTTTCCGCTGATGAGGTCTACGCCCTTATCGGTCAGGTCCACGCTGTTCAGCTTCTCGTCGATGACGAAGTAGAGCGGGTCGGTCACCTCGTGCATGCGGCGGTTGTTCTGTTCCATGTAGATTTCCTCGGTCTTGAGCATACCGGCTTTGATGCCTTGTTCGCTCAGGAACTTGATAAGGGGTTTGTTTTTGGGCAAGCACTTGTGGCTGCGGTATAGGGCGAGGAAGCCTTCCTCCTGTTGTTTTTTGTCATCCGAAGCAATGAGGCGGCGGGCATCAGCCAGGTATTGCGTGGCCAGTTTCTTCTGGGCTTCCACCAGGCGTTCTACCAGTGGCTTCAGTTGCTCGAACAGTTGGTCGTCGCCTTTGGGCACGGGGCCGGAGATAATCAACGGGGTACGGGCATCGTCTATCAGCACGGAGTCCACCTCGTCGACGATGGCATAGTTGTGCTGGCGTTGTACCAGATCTTTGGGGCTGATGGCCATGTTGTCACGCAGGTAGTCGAAGCCAAACTCGTTGTTCGTACCGAACGTGATATCAGCCAGGTAAGCCCGACGGCGTGCTTCCGAATTCGGCTGGTACTTGTCGATGCAGTCTACGCTCAGGCCATGGAACATATAGAGCGGTCCCATCCATTCGGAGTCACGTTTGGACAAGTAATCGTTCACGGTCACCACATGTACGCCGTTGCCGGTCAAGGCGTTGAGGAAGACGGGCAGGGTAGCAACCAGCGTCTTACCTTCACCTGTGGCCATCTCGGCAATCTTGCCTTTGTGGAGCACGACGCCGCCGAAGAGCTGCACGTCGTAGTGCACCATGTTCCATGTGATTTCGTTGCCACCGGCCTGCCAGTGGTTCACGTAGATGGCTTTGTCATCCTCGATGCGGACAAAGTCCTTAGTGGCGGCCAACTGGCGGTCGAAGTCGGTGGCGGTCACTACGATCTCCTCGTTTTCTGCAAAACGGCGAGCCGTGTCCTTTACGATGGCAAAAGCCGTGGGCAGCACCTCGTCCAACGCTTTTTCATAGATATCGAGTATTTCCTTTTCCAGCTTGTCTATTTGGTTGAAGAGTTCTTCGCGATCTTCCAGTTCGGTACTTTCCACCTTTGCTTTCAGTTCGTCTACTTTGGCCCGTTGTTCGGCCGCCGAGTTGCGGATATAAGCCTTCAGTTCCTGCGTCTTGGCACGCAAGGCGTCGTTGTCCAACTGCTGTATTTCCGGATAGACGGCTTTCACTTTATTCACCCACGGTTGAATCTCCTTCATGTCTCGCGTGGATTTGTTGCCGAAAATCGAGCTTAAAAATTGATTGAATCCCATTCTTATATTATTCTTATTAATTTATTTACGGATAATTAGCGCACAAATGCGATTTGCGCGGCAAAGTTACTTAATTCCTTACAGATAACCTGCATCCAGGTTGCTAAAATCGTATGAAAAATGTGTTTAGAGGTCGAGTGGAGCCTCTGAGCTGGCGTTGGGAGCCCGGATGCGCATGGCTCCGGACAGGGTGGGAGCGATGCGTGTGGTACGGACGGGGATGCGGATGATTTCCGCCCCAATGCCCGCACCCATCAGGATAAAGGGGGTGGGGATGTCTGCGGCGCGTACGGTATGTGGCTCAGCACCATCTTCCTGGAGAATGGTCCACCCGGGCAATACACCGATGAGCAGATCGCCCGAGCGTAAACGATGGAAACTGTTGCGGATCAGGTCGGTCTTGGGAGACCATGAGCCTAACAACAACCGATGTGCCGAATAGACTTCGTTCACGCCACTGAACTGGACGAGGAAGCCTGCGGCTTTCTCTTGCACGTCGGCCAAGTCCAGCTGTTTGTCCTCTATGAGCTTGTGATTGAGGTAGATTTGTTGGTCATAATAGGCTTCCACGTATTGCCCTTCGCCGTAGGTGGCCATCAGGTACATGTTCAGCAAGGTAGCACACCGGTTCAGGTGGAACTCACCTCCCGGTATCCGATAGAGGGTCAAGTCGGGTTCGCTATTCTCTACATAGCCTGTGGAGGAGATGCAAATCAACACGTTTTGCAAACCGATTTTCCGATCCAGCAGGTTCAGCAGGTCGGCAATGCTGCGATCCATGCGGGCATAGAAATCCTGCATTTCCATGGCTCGCGTGATGCCGGAAAACGGGTTGTAGGCACCAGCATAATACGTGAGCGACAGGAAGTCGGGCACCTGGTCACGTCCCATCTCACTCTTATCCAGCAAGGTCTCCGCCAGATGGTTGACCTCGTCGTTGATGAAGGGGGACAGGGCGAGCTTGTGGTATTTGTAGTTGCTCTTGCTATCAGGTTTATATTTGAAAGGTTCCCGCACCTCACCCGGCAGGCACGTATAGCGTTCGGGCGGGTAGAGGGGAGTCCAAACAATGTCTTTCAGACGGATGCCCGGCGAGTCATTCTCATTGACCTGCTCCAACCAATGCGGGAAGTCCGGGTAATACGTAGTGCCACACCATTTCCCCGTTTCTTCGTTGAGCCAGAAGGCGCCGTTTCCGGCATGTCCGGCACCGAGTATGGCTGCTTCGCGGAAGGGGGCGATGGCATAGACCAAAGCGCGGTTGTCCGTAGCGATTCTCAACTCATCAGCCAGGGTAGAAGCCAGAAGCTTGGACGGCGAGGTGCTCTCGTTCGTGTAGTTGCCCATGAATTTGGGATCATCCACGCAGTTCACTGGGCGGAGTGTCTGCGCATCCAGCCAGTTCTCGCCGATGATGCCGTTCACCGAAGGGGTACTGCCTGTATAGAGTGTGGCCAAGGCCGAAGCCCGGTCGGCACCGGCAAAAGGCATTTCGGCATGGGCAAAGACCTTACCTTCCCGCATCAGCCTCTTGAAGCCTCCTTCGCCATAGAGTGGCTCGAAGTCTTCCAAGTAGTCCGTGCGGAGCTGGTCTACCGTCAGCATCACCACCAAGCGGGGCAATACGGGCAGGGTTTGGGCCTGCACGCTGCTGAAGGTCAGCATCAATATGGAAGTAATCAGTCCTTTTTTCATCCTTTCTTTTGCTTAATCTGTGCGATATGGGCTGCACTCCTTATCCACAAACAGAGTGCCAAAGGTACGACCGTTGACGGAAATTCTTGCGGAAAAGCTGCCCAAAACATCATAAATAAGGTTAAAACGATGAGATTGGCCACCAGATAGAGGCTGATACTGCCTCTTCGCACTTTGTATGCTACTTCTGCAAGGCCCAACAAGTGCAAGGGATGGAAGACAAAGAGCAAATAGTTGGGGCTCATGCAGGGGTGCTGGGAGAAGAACACCAGGAAAGCCAACACGCAGCCTGCCAATCCGGCCGCACCGAGCCAAAACACATCTACGCCCCACAAGGATTTCTTGCGGCGAAGTCCATATATGGAGAGTAGCAAAGTCACCGCGAAACATAACCAAGCACAAAAGTTCGGCGAGAGTCCGCCTCCGCGAGACTTTTCCATTACCAAGGCTTTGACGAGCAATCCTTCTTGGGACACCAGCGGGCGTTGTTGCCCGGTAGTGTCCGTGATATGTGCTTGGGATAAATCTTCCTGCAAAAGGAAAGGTACGAACTGCATCGCCCGCCGGCTGATGGGTTTGTCTGCCTCGCTTCCCAGGCAAAGATCCATCGCCAGGCGCGACCAAGGGTGTCCCTCACTATATTGGTAGATGAGTTCGCGATAGGTATGTTCGGTAGGGACGTTCATGTCCATGCCGTAATCCACATTGCCTTGCACGGCTTCTTCCACCTTGTCCCTCGGACGGGTGGAGCAGTTGTCGTAGAAAAAGTTATAGCGGTAGATGCGGTTCTCCGGGCGATAGTTCTCTTCCAGCAGGTTCACAAGGCGCATTTTTTCGGCCTGGGTCAGGTTGAGGACCTGTTGACGGATATTCCGTCCGGCGTAGTAATAGGCATAGGTGAAATAATCGGTGCGGTTCTTGTCCAGTCGGTAGTCCGTCTCTCCAAAGGCGAAGCGTAGGACGAATCCTCCTGAACTGAAGTCGAAAACACCATAGTTGTAGACCACGTCCGTCTTGCGCGTCAAGTTCTCGCACCGGATGGCCGTATGTCCGAAGAGGGTATAGATTTCCTCGCCCGCCGCACAGGTCAGGATGCTGATACGGAGGGAGTCGTGGGGAGATACCGGTTCCTTGGCCGGTTGGGCGGACAGGCGGCAGGGAAGCAAGGCGCAGAGGAACACGCTTGCTATTATATATAATAATAGGTGTATATTATCTATGTGTGTGGTTCGCTTCATCTTCAAGCTTATTCCAAACATTCGTCCAATGCCTTGGTCAGGGCAGCTTTGTCTAGATGTTGGCCAATGAAGACCAACTTGATCATCCGGTCGCCATACTTCTCATCCCAATCACGCATCAGTCCGGGCTCTTGGCGCATCAATTCGATGAGGTCTTCTTCGGGGGCGGTGGCATACCATAGGCCGGCTTCTTTGATTTGCTTTTGGCGACCTGCTTGTTCAAAGAGGAAAGACATGTCCCGGTTGTGGCTGAAGTAGCACACACCTTTCGTGCGGATGACATTCTTCGGCCATTTGGTGGCCACGAAATAGTCGAACTTGTGAATGTCAAAGGCCGGACGGCGGTAATAGACAAAGGTTTCGATGCCGTATTCTTCTACTTCGCCTCCTTCAGCATGGTGATGATGATGCTCATGTCCCTCTTCAGCGTGATGGTGATGGTGATGGAGGGACGCTTTGGCTTCACGCTCCTCTTCAGCGGTGGCCTGACGCTCAATCTCGCGCACCCAACCGGCCGAAGTGGCTACACGCTCGAAGTCGAACAGATGGGTATTAAGGAGCTTGTTCAAATCCACTTTGGCATAATCGCATTCGATGATTTCGGCTTGAGGTTGCAAGGTGTGGATGATTTGCTTGATGCGTTCCTTTTCCTCGGGTTGCACTTCCGAAGCCTTGTTCAGCAAAATGATGTTGCAGAATTCGATTTGCTGGATAATCAGGTTTTCGATATCCTCTTCGTCGATGTTGGGACGTGTGAGGGTATCGCCGCATGAAAACTCATCCTGCAAGCGCAGGGCATCCACTACAGTGACGATGCTATCCAAACGGCATTTGCCATACTTGGTGTAAGCACCGCCCAGCTGAGGGATGGAGCAAATGGTTTGCGCGATGGGCTCCGGCTCGCAGATGCCGCTGGCTTCGATGACGATGTAGTCAAAGCGTTGCATCTTCATCAGTTCAAAAATCTGCTGGATGAGGTCGGCTTTCAGGGTGCAGCAGATGCATCCGTTTTGCAAGGCCACGAGGCTATCATCTTTCTTGCCCACGACACCTCCTTGCTGGATGAGGTCGGCGTCGATGTTCACCTCACCGATATCATTGACGATGACGGCAAACTTGATGCCGCGTTCATTGGAGAGGATGTGGTTTACCAATGTAGTTTTTCCACTGCCCAGATAACCGGTCAGGAGCAGTACCGGGATGTCTTTTACGTTCATCATAGTCAACATTATTTCAAGCCATTTGCTACGGCTTCATACGTTTCTGTCATCAGTGCCTTCACATTTTCCGGGCCTTTGCCTTGGGGAGGTATGGGGTCGTGGATAGTCAGCACAAGCCGATGGCGGCTTACCCACTTGGCCGAACGGGATAAAGTCTCAAACGAGCCTGTGATAGTAACTGGTACCACAGGCAATTGCAGGTCGTCGGCCAACTGGAAAGCACCACGCTTGAAGGCTCCCAACGTGCCATCCTGAGTGCGTGAGCCTTCCGGGAAGACCACCAGGGATACTCCGTTCTTCAAGGATCTTTCTGCCTGGCGGATGGTGGAAAGCATACCTTTGGCATTGGCACGGTCCACGAAGATGTGTCCGGCGCTTTCGCACGCTTTGCCCACGAAAGGAATCTTGCGCAGGCTCTTCTTCATCATCCATTTGAAGTTTCGTCCCAGAAAGCCATATATCAAGAAAATGTCAAAGATGCCCTGGTGATTGGGAGCGAATACATACGAGGTGTGTTTATCCAGCTTCTCGCGTCCTTGTACCTTAACCGGCAAAAGCAGGATGTAGCAGGTCAGTTGGGACCAGACTTTACCAGGATAGTATCCCCATACGTGTGCCCCTCCCAGCAGCGAGCCGATAATGGTGGTGAAAGCCGTCAGCAGGGTCAGCACCAGGAAAATGGGCAATGCAATGCAAAGTTGATAGATTCTGTAGAGTATCGTCATAAGGCTCATTTTTTTATCCGCGCAAAGATAGCGATTATTTGTGGGTTTATCACTTTTCACCAATACCTTTCTTCAGGGTAATTACTGTTATCTCCGGCCACGCCCCGAAGCGGAAGGGCAGCCCCACGTATCCGATGCCGATATTCACATAGAGGGAGCGATCGCCTTCGGTGTACATGCCTGCCCACTCGGGATACTTCAGTGCAGCCAGGGAATGCCCGAAGAAGATGCCTTGCATGGCGTGCGTATGTCCCGACAGCGTCAGGTCGATGTCTGAATCGGGGAGTACTTCACGCCTCCAATGCGTGGGATTATGGCTGAGAAGTATCTTGAACATTCCATTTGTACCCTTAGCCGCTTTGTGCAAGTCGGCAAATTGGGAGAAAGGAGGCTCCCCGTCATTCTCCACACCGATAAGTGCAATACTGTCTCCCCGATGCCGAAGAATGGCGTGGGCATTGTTCAGCATTGTCCAGCCCATTGAGGCTTGTTGCCGGAGGAGGTGATCCAGGTTGGCTTTTTCTTCTTCGGGGCTTTTCCAATGATAGTAGGTGCCGTAGTCATGGTTTCCTAAGATGGAATAGACGCCATCGGGTGCGTGGAGTTGGGAAAGAATAGAGGTAAAGTCATCCAGCTCACGGCTTCGCTGGTTCACTAAGTCGCCCGTAAAGACGATGAGGTCTGCCTTCTGATCATTGGCCAGAGTTACCAGCTTTTGGATGACTTGCGGGCGTCCTTGCCAACTTCCGGCGTGGATGTCAGAGAGTTGAACAATGCGATACCCGTCGAATCCATCGGGCAGGCGAGGTGAGTAGCAGGTCACTTCCTTTACTTCAAAACGTGTGATGCCCACAAATGATCCGTATGCGATGCAGCCGAAGCTGACGAGGGCAAGACCTACGCCCAGGAGAGTAAATGGACGGGTAGGGCATCGCCTTACGAAAGCATGTATCAACATTCCTATCCATGAGCAGAGCATGAAAAGCGTCTTTGGCGTAGCAAACAGCATCAGCGCTATGGCCAGCCGTCCGATGCCCAAGGCATGGTGAGACATGGCATTGTCTCCCATTAGATACATATAGTAGGCGTATAGGATGGCCAGCAAGAGGGTTGGTATCCAATAGGACAGGCGCAATAACGTGTTTTGGGTCCGGCGGACAATATATGCGAAGTAGATATAGAGGTCCGGCAGTAGGAGCGTGAAGAGGAGCAACAGGGTTATTCGGTGCATATATCTTTCAAGTCTTCGATGTTCTTATGAATATCATTCATGTATTTGTACAGGACTTTCTTGTAGAGGACAAGGATAATAACCACGTCCAACACAAGCATCAGGGCGATGACCAATGCCCGGGTTGTTATTGGTGCCAAGTGATAGCCCATCACCCAGAAATTCAGAGCATTGAACACCACCACCCAGAGGCAGATGGCAATGACTTCATTACGCATGTGGCGTCTGAAAATGGCCATGCGCCGGCTGACTTCGACTACACTCATTTCGTCAATGCGTGTGGCCCTTACCCAGCGATGGGTTTTCCAGTCCCAAGCCAATCCTGCTACCAAGCTGACAGCTATGAAAACCAGCAAAAATCCAAGTCTGTCCGGTGTAATCCTATCAGCCAGGAAATCAGGCATAAATGCCCACAGGGGAACCAACAGTAACAAAAGAATAGCCCCCACCACTAATGATATGCGTTGCATGACACTAAGGTTGCCCAGGCTTTTCCGCGTGCTGTCCCGCCCCGCCGCTATCAGCCTCTCTAAGTCTTCCTCACTGGCCAGTGGTGTCCGGTTCAGGTGATTGTCTGGTGCATTCCAAGCTTTCTTCAGTTCGTCCAGTTCCATATCCTTTATTCATTTTCTTTGTTCATCTTCCTTAATTTCTCTTTGATTCGGCTCAATTTGGTAGCCACATTGGTCACGGTCAGCCCGGTGATTTCAGAGATCTCTTCATAGCTTTTCTCGTCCAGATAGAGCAAGATAATGGATTTCTCCAACGGCCCTAAGCGGTTTATCAAGTGGTAGAGCTGGCGTAGCATGGCTTCAGTTTCGTCAGCTTCTTCTTCCCGGTCGGATGCCTGCGCGAGCGAGACAATGTCGGGTATGTTCTTCTCCTTGCGGATGAAACTAATGCAGGTGTTCAAGGCGATGCGGTATATCCACGTGGACATCTTGCATTCATGCCTGAATTTACCGAAAGCTTTCCACAAGTTCAGCACCACCTCCTGATACAAGTCATTGAGGGGTGTATTGGGCGTCGTGTACATGTAGCACACTTTGTAAATGACCCGTTCATAGGTCTTTATCGTCGCTATGAATGCTTTTTCTGACTCCATACAAAAGAAAAATCGGCTAACCACTTGATTCGTTGTGATTAACCGATTCATTGTTGAGGTACCTGGCGGATTCGAACCGCCGTACGCGGTTTTGCAGACCGCTGACTAAGCCACTCATCCAAGGTACCAATCAGAGGACTTGTTCATCCTCTTTTGCCTCATTGCGGGTGCAAAGGTAACGCTTTTTTTTTGAACTACCAACTATCCGTGGCAATTTTTCTTTCTCTTTTTATCATTTTTCCTGTTTATATCCTCGGAGCAGCATGAGGCATGACGGGAACCCGCACACGAACCACCACGCTGGGAACATCCCGCACAAGGGCTTTCTCCCCGCCGGGTACGTCGAAAGAAGCGATATCCGCCTTGGATGATGCGCACCCCGCAAAATGCCAGCAATATCCATACGACCCATTCTTGCCAATTGCTCATATTAGCAATCCTCCAATTTGGTAGATGGCGAACGATACTATCCAAGCCAAAGCTGTGGTATAGCAGGCGGTAAACAATGGCCATTTCCAACTGCCCGTTTCACCCTTTATGGCGGCCAGGGTGGCTATGCACGGGAAATAGATCAATACGAATACCATGTAGGTAAAGGCCACAAGGGGAGTGATGGGGAGGCGTTCACCCAAGCTGACGCTATCAGCCTCGGCGTCTTCGGCATAGAGTACACCCAAGGTGCTGACTACAAGTTCCTTGGCACCTACACCAGAGAGAATGCCCACGCCCAACTTCCAGTCGAATCCCAAGGGTTCGATAACAGGCTCAATGGCCTTTCCGATACGCCCGATGTAGGAATTTTCCTGTTGTTCGGTAACTGTCTCATACTCTGCGTGGTTGGGATAGTATCCCAAAGCCCAGATCACGATGGAAGCCACCATGATGATACCACCCATCTTGCGCAGGTATTGTGCGCCTTTCTCCCACGTGTGGCGCAAGATAGCCTTGGAGGTGGGAAAGCGATAGGGAGGGAGTTCCATCACAAACGGTGTATCATCGCCTTTCACCAGAAAACGGCAGAAAAGGCGTGCCATTACGATAGCTAACACGATTCCGATGGCGTAGATAGACAGGAGCACCAAGCTGGCATGATTAGGGAAGAAAGCACCCGTCAGGAGCAGATAGATGGGCAAGCGGGCGCTGCAAGACATCAACGGATTGATGAGCATGGTGACCAATCGACTCTTGCGGTTCTCGATAGTGCGTGATGCCATGATAGCCGGCACATTGCATCCGAAGCCCATGATAAGAGGAATGAACGACTTGCCATGTAGGCCCATCTTGTGCATGATTTTGTCCATGATGAAGGCCGCACGCGCCATGTAGCCCGAATCTTCCATTAAGGAAATGAAGAAATAGAGAATAAGTATATTGGGCAGGAAGACTATGACGCCTCCTACACCTCCGATAATCCCGTCGATGAGCATATCCTTCAGAGGACCTTCGGACATGTGGGTGCTGATGAATTCGCCCAGCCAAGCAACGCCTGCATCAATCCAATCCATCGGATACTGGCCTATGGAAAAGGTAACCTCGAACATCAGGTACATGAAAAGAAAGAAGATAGGGTAACCCCAGATACGGTGCGTGACGATGGCATCGATGAAGTGTGTTGTGCGTGATTTCTCCTGGTGGTTATCTACGTAAGTCTCGCGCAATGCGCCGGCAATAAACCCGTATTTGGCATCAGTGATGGCTTGCTCGCTCTCTTCGTTCAGTACGTTGTAGAGTCGCTCCGCTTCCCGGTCGCGCACGGCAAGAATGTCCGCTCCGTTGGGCAGATGACTTATCATTTGCTCTAAATCCTTGTCATTTTCCAAGAGCTTGATGGCCAGAAATCGGGTGGAATATTTGTAGCGGATATTCTCGTTGACACTGATAACTTTCTTCACCTCCTCGATGCTACGTTCCAGCTCAGGACCGTGGTTAATGTGGATATGTCGATAGACGTGGTGGGGATGTTTTTCTTCTTCGTCGGTTCCAAAAGCATGGTCGGGTACGTAAGTTTTGTGCCAATCCTGCATATCCTTCAAAATATCAGGGCTGATGTTTCCCGCTTTGTCCAGGAAGTCACCCCCCTCATAAATGTTGATGATGACGTGGAAAAGGCGTTCGATGCCTTTGCCTGTGCGGCATACCGTGGGAACCATCGGCACTCCGATTAGCTTTCCTAAAGTCAGGTAATCCAGTTGGTTTCCGCTGGCCTCCAGCTCGTCAAACATATTGAGGGCGATGACCATGCGCACGTTCATGTCAATTAATTGCGTGGTAAGGTAGAGGTTGCGTTCCAAGTTGGAGGAGTCTACCACATTGATGATGATGTCCGGCGTCTCGTCAATGATGTGCTTGCGTACGTAAAGTTCCTCGGGCGAATAAGCGGACAAGGAGTAAGTACCAGGCAGGTCAACAATGCGGAAATGATATCCTTGGAAATCAAAGTAACCTTCCTTGGCATCCACGGTTACTCCACTATAGTTTCCTACACGTTCGTGCGACCCGGAAGCGATGTTGAACAACGAGGTTTTGCCACAATTGGGGTTGCCTACCAAAGCTACGTTGATGGTGCGGCGTTTGCCCAAGGCCAAGTGCTTCAGTTCTTCGTCGCTCACGGGCAGGTCTTCGGCCAATCCTCCGTGGTAATCGGGTTGCAGTGCTGTTTGTTTGGCTTCCTGTTCGCTGACGACTTCAATCATCGAAGCCTCCTGCCTGCGCAGGGAGATTTCATATCCCAGCACCTTATATTTGATAGGATCTTTTAAGGGGGCGTTGAGTAAGACTTCTACGGTTTTTCCCTTGATGAAGCCCATCTCCACGATGCGCTTGCGGAATCCTCCGTGTCCTAACACCTTGACGATGACCCCTTTCTCACCGGTATTCAGTTCTGATAATCGCATAAATTCTGGTACTATTCGTTTTGACACGTGCAAAGATAAACGATTCCTCCTTAGGAGGCAAATAATTTAGACTGTTTTTAAATAATGAGCAGTATTCAGATAAAAAACACATCATTCGGTCAATTTAAGGCCAATAAATTTTGCGCGAAGTGATTTTTTTTCTAAGTTTATGGCGTGAATAGTAAACGAACGAGTTTTTAACCATTAAATTTATGAATATGAGAACAATAACATTTAATGAACTGCGTAAAATCAAAGATTCGTTGCCCGATGGAAGCATGCATAGAATAGCCGATGAACTAGGCTTGAATGTGGATACGGTACGTAATTTCTTCGGTGGTCAGAATTTTAAGGAAGGCAAGAGCGTGGGCATTCACTTAGAGCCGGGACCTGACGGTGGTGTAGTGATGATAGATGATACTACCGTGCTAGATTTGGCCTTGAAGATTCTGGATGAAGAAGCTCAAGGTGGTGAGAAATTGACCGAAGAGGCGTGAATCTAAATGAAATCAAAATGCGTGGGTGAGACCTGCGCATTTTGATTTCCTATATATATTAAACATAATCATGATTATTTCCCAAAATAAAAATGATGGACTTGGAGTGCAAAAGAAAGAAGCGCGAACCATGCGAGAACTATCCAAAGGATGACCCGCATCGTCCGCGCTGGAAAATAAGAAAGAATTAATAGATCCTGTTAGGTCCGTTGCTGATTACATGTTCATCAGCTTTTCGATTTCTTCGTACTCAGGACCCATCTGCAGGTTGTAATAAACACGATATAAGCCGTTCAACCAAAGATCTTTCTGGTCGGGTTTCAGTTGACGGGCCTTCTCGTAGTAAGGCTTAGCTTCTTCGTAGAAAGTCTTCAGTTTGGACATATCCTCGTTGTATTTCGGATCGTTGACATCACTCGTGGCTTTCTCCGAGAAGTCTTGAGCCTTCAGGCAATAGATCAAGCCAATGTTGGAATATGCCTCAGCGTAGTTGGGATCCAATTCGATGGTCTTCTTGTAGAACGTCAGGGCGTTGTCGTAATCCTCCATATTATGGTAAAGGTAACCTTTCACATAGGTATTGAAGGGGTTGCTGGGGTCCTTGGCGATCATCTCGTCAGCAAAGGCCATGGCCTCATCGAACTTTTTGCTATTGCTGTAATAATCAATGAGATTGCCGAAGAAGAAGGAGTGTTCGGGATATTTCTGTACGCCTTCCTGCAAGGAAGCTATCCACTTGGCAGTGTCACCTTCTGCCTTCAGTGCAGTAGACACGAATTCCATGGCATATTTACCCACTTCCTTGTCATCCTTGGCAGCAGGTGCATACTTCAGCACGCTGGCGTAATCTTCCATCTTCATGGCGGCCAAACTTGCGTAGTAGGCAATCTGGGGCAGCAAAGTGTCTGCTTTCATTTCCTTGTCCTCAGCGAACATGGGCTGGCTAGGGAGACTGACATACATACCGAAGTATTCGAGAGCTTCTTTGTTCTTGTCTTCGTTGAAGAACTGGATACCGCCGTTGATGAGGTTTCCGCGTTCACCCTTAATGGTGGCGGCGTTAGTTTTGCGGTATTTGTTCTTAATTTTGCCCTTCTCATTTGGGATTTGAGCCAGCTCGTCGCACTTCAGGTAGTACTTGCACATGTCCAATGCACTCTTGTACACCTGCAATGTGTCGTAAGGTTTACGCAGATAGGCATTCTCCATCTCCTTTTCGCTCCGTCTCTTCTGGATGAAGCCAGCCACATTCCAAGTTTCTGCCTGATCCTTGGTCTCGGGGTTAGTCAGTGCCCCGCTGATCAACTGTTCTGCTTGGGCAAAGTCAGGATTGACTGCGCCAGCTATTTTCTTAGCCTCCTTTACGGCTTTCTCTTGAGCGAAGGCAAATCCTGTCACCAAGAGCATAACCACTGATAATACAACTTTTTTCATAATTGTAATGAATTAAAAAGATTAATATTGTGTCTATTCTTTGTTTTCATTTGCCGGGATACCGGTAGTGTTGGCATCATCTTCGTCAGGGAGGTTCTCGATGTTCTCCTCGGCGGCCTCAGAAGTCACTTTGCAGACGGAACCGATTTCGTCGTTGCGTTTCTCCAGGTTGATGAGACGAACCCCTTGTGTGGCACGTCCCATAACACGCACGTCAGCCACTTTGAGACGGATGGTGATGCCGGACTTGTTGATGATCATCAGGTCGTTTTCGTCGGTGACGGACTTGATAGCCACCAGTCGCCCGGTCTTCTCAGTGATCTGCATGGTCTTCACGCCCTTGCCGCCACGATTGGTGATGCGGTAATCTTCCAGTTCCGAACGCTTGCCGTAACCTTGCTCGGACACCACCATGATGGTTTCCGTCTCAGGATTCTTGATGCAGATCATGCCCACCACTTCGTCCTGTCCGTCCTCGTCGAGGGTCATGCCGCGTACGCCGGTGGCGGTGCGACCCATAACGCGCACGGTGCTTTCGTGGAAACGGATGGCACGTCCGTTGCGGTTGGCTATGATGATTTCATTGTTCCCGTTGGTCATGCGCACTTCGATTACCCGGTCATCCTCGCGAATGGTGATGGCGTTCACACCATTCTGACGCGGACGGGAGTATTGCTCCAGCAGGGTCTTCTTGATGACGCCTTTCTTGGTGCAGAAGAGTACGTAGTGCGAGTTGATGAAGTCGGTGTCGCTGAGGTTCTTGACACGCAGATAAGCGTTGACGGCATCGTCCGCGTCAATATTCAGAAGGTTCTGGATCGCGCGTCCCTTGGCGTTCTTGGCACCTTCAGGGATCTCGTACACCTTAAGCCAGTAGCATTTGCCTTTTTGGGTGAAGAACATCATCGTATTGTGCATTGTGGCGGGATAGATGTGCTCAACGAAGTCTTGGTCGCGTGTGTCGCTGCCTTTTGAGCCTACCCCACCCCTGTTCTGGGCATGGAATTCGCTCAAGGGTGTGCGTTTGATGTAGCCTAGGTGGGAAATGGTGATGATCATCGGATCGTCGGCATAGAAGTCCTCGGGATTGAATTCCTCGGACGAGTAGACGATTTCCGAGCGGCGCGGGTCGCCATATTTCTGCTTCACCTCCAGGAGTTCATCCTTGATGACCTTGCGGCACAGTTCGTCGTTGGCCAGGATTTCCTCCAAGTAGGCAATCTGTTTCTTGATTTCCTCGTATTCGGCGTGCAACTGCTCCTGCTGGAGGCCTGTGAGTTGACGGAGGCGCATTTCGACGATGGCGCGTGCCTGCACTTCGGTCAGTTGGAAGCGATCCATGAGGCCACTGATGGCGTCATTCGGTGTCTGCGAGGCGCGTATGATACGGATAACCTCGTCGATGTTGTCCGAAGCAATGATGAGTCCCTCAAGGATGTGGGCGCGTTCCTTTGCCTTGCGCAGGTCGAAGTTGGTGCGGCGGATGACCACATCATGCCGATGCTCCACGAAGTAGCGGATGAGGTCCTTAAGGTTGAGCAGGCGGGGACGCCCATGCACTAGGGCGACGTTGTTGACGCTAAACGACGTCTGGAGCTGGGTCATCTTATAGAGCTTGTTCAGCACCACGCTGGCGTTGGCGTCGCGTTTAACGTCGATGACGATACGCATGCCTTCGCGGTCGCTCTCGTCGTTGGCGTTGGTGATGCCTTCTATTTTCTTTTCAGTGGCCAGTGCGGCGATGTCCTTGATGAGTTCGGCCTTATTGACACCATAGGGGATTTCAGTCACAATGATCTTGTCGTGCGTCTGTCCGGATTCTATCTCGGCCTTGGCACGCATGATGACACGTCCGCGCCCAGTCATATAGGCTTCGCGCACGCCACTCATGCCGTAGATGTATCCGCCCGTGGGGAAGTCGGGTGCCTTGACGTGTTCCATCAGTTCCTCGATGGTGATGTCCGGATTATCCACGTAGCCCACGCAGGCGTCGATGACTTCTGACAGGTTGTGTGTGGGCATGTTGGTTGCCATACCCACGGCGATGCCCGAAGCACCATTGACCAACAGGTTGGGGATGCGTGTGGGCAGCACGGTAGGCTCTTGCAGGGAGTCGTCGAAATTGTTCATCATATCCACGGTCTCCTTGTCGATGTCCTGCATCATGTCCTCGCCTATCCGGCGCAAGCGGCATTCGGTGTATCGCATGGCGGCGGGGCTGTCGCCGTCCACCGAGCCATAGTTGCCCTGCCCGTCCACCAGCATGTAGCGCATGGACCACCATTGCGCCATACGCACCAATGCGCCATAGACGGACGAGTCGCCGTGTGGGTGGTACTTTCCCAGCACCTCGCCCACCACTCTGGCCGATTTCTTATAGGGTTTGTCCGATGTATTCCCCAGCCCCATCATGCCGAAAAGAATACGGCGGTGTACGGGCTTGAAACCATCGCGCACATCGGGAAGGGCACGTGAAACGATGACCGACATGGAGTAGTCGATGTAGGACGACTTCATTTCCTCCTCGATGTTTACTTTTATAATTCTGTCTTGTTCAAGCATTTACGTTAATAAGTTTATTAATAAATGTAGGGTCTCGCGAAAAACCACGCTAAGGTAAGGCTTTTTTTCGATATACGAAAATTTTGCGCGAAAAACTTGCATTCCCATCCTGTCCCTATGTGGGCACGGCGTGACGGCTATAACGGCTGTGCGTAGGACGCGGACAGAGCTTGCCATAAAGTTCTGCGAAAACAGGCTCACGTCGCCTTTTTGGCACGCTTTTTGCGAAACATTTCCGAAAAATGCGGCAAACGATATGCAAACCCAAAATTTTATGCTTATCTTTGCCGTCGCATAAATCCTACTAAAAGAAAGAAACGGAGAACAAAGTAAATGATGAACAGCCAATTTTCTCAACGAGTGTCAGACGTCATCACCTACGGCAAGCAGGAAGCCAACCGCCTCCGGAGCCGCAGCATAGGTCCCGAGCACCTCTTGCTGGGCCTCTTGCGCGACGGCCAGGGTAAGGCCAGCGAAATCCTGTGGCGCCTAAAAGTGGACACCGCCCGCCTGAAAAACCGCATAGAAAGCTATCTGCAAATTCAAGCCGATGAGAGCCTGGCACCCGATGCAGACATACCCTTGTCGCCCGTCACCTCGCGCATCCTGAAGATTTGCATTCTGGAGGCACGTATGCTCCAGAGTGATTCAGTCGATACCGAGCACCTCCTGCTAGCCATCCTCAAGGATGGTGACAACTTGGCAGCCAGCGTGTTGGGCGAGAACCGTGTGGACTATTCCCAGGTGTTCGACATGGTGCGGATGCGCCCCGCCAATCCTCATGCCGGCATGGGGTATCCCGATGAGGACGAGGACGACGAAATGGACGACTTGGCACGCGACAATACCGGTCGCCCGTCATCGGGAACAGGCACGCAGACTGCTTACGGACGTCCCACCAGCGACACGCCCGTGCTGGATAAGTTTGGTACCGACATGACCCGTGCGGCTGCAGAGGGACGTTTGGATCCCGTCGTAGGACGTGAACACGAGATCGAGCGCGTAGCGCAAATCCTGAGCCGCAGAAAGAAAAATAATCCCGTGCTTATCGGCGATCCCGGCGTGGGCAAGAGCGCCATCGTTGAGGGCTTGGCCCTGCGCATCACGCAGAAGAAAGTGTCGCGTGTGCTCTTCGACAAGCGCGTTATCATGCTGGACATGTCGGCCGTAGTAGCTGGCACCAAGTACCGCGGCCAGTTTGAGGAACGCCTGCACTCCATCATCAACGAGTTGCAGAAGAATCCCAATGTCATCCTATTCATCGACGAGATTCACACCATCGTGGGCGCTGGTTCCGCATCAGGATCCATGGATGCCGCCAATATCCTGAAGCCTGCTTTGGCACGCGGGGAGATACAGTGTATCGGTGCCACCACGCTCGACGAATACCGCAAGAGCATCGAGAAGGACGGTGCCTTGGAGCGACGTTTCCAGAAAATCATCGTGGTGCCTACCACGGCCGATGAGACGCTACAAATCCTGCGTAACATCAAGGAAAAGTACGAGGATCACCATAACGTCAGCTATACGGACGCGGCTCTGACGGCATGTGTCAAACTGACAGAGCGATACATCACCGACCGAAATTTCCCCGACAAAGCCATCGACGCTTTGGACGAGGCGGGATCGCGCGTGCATCTGACCAACATCAACGTACCCAAGGAGATCGAGGAGCAGGAAAAACAGGTGGACGAAGCCCGAAAACAGAAGAACGAAGCGGTGAAATCGCAGAATTTCGAGCTGGCCGCAGGCTATCGCGACCGCGAACGGGAACTGTCCCAACGCTTGGAGCAGATGAAGGCCGATTGGGAGGCAAGCCTGAAGGAAGCCCGCCAGGTGGTGGACGAAGCAGATATTGCCAATGTAGTCTCCATGATGTCCGGCGTGCCCGTGCAACGCATGGGACAAGCCGAGGGTGTCAAATTGGCAGGGATGAAGGAAGTCCTGCAAAGGCGGGTCATCGGGCAGGACAATGCCATTGCCAAGGTGGTGAAAGCCATCCTGAGAAGCCGCACCGGCCTGAAGGATCCCAACCGCCCTATCGGTACCTTCCTCTTCCTGGGCCCAACGGGTGTGGGCAAGACGCACTTAGCCAAGCAGCTGGCTCGCTACATGTTTGGTTCGGACGATGCCTTGATACGTATCGACATGAGCGAATATATGGAGAAGTATGCCGTGTCGCGCATGTTGGGTGCCGCCCCGGGCTATGTGGGCTATGAAGAAGGCGGACAACTGACCGAAAAGGTACGCCGTCGTCCCTACTCTATCGTCTTGTTGGACGAAATCGAGAAGGCTCATCCCGATGTGTTCAATATCCTCTTGCAGGTGCTGGACGAAGGTCGCCTGACGGATAGTACGGGACGTACCATCGACTTCAAAAACACGGTGATTATCCTGACGTCCAACGTCGGCACACGCCAGCTGAAGGACTTTGGCCGGGGTATCGGCTTTGCTGCCCAGAACCGAACGGCAGACGACAAGGAATATGCGCGCAGCGTTATCCAGAAAGCGTTGAACAAGACCTTCTCGCCCGAGTTCCTAAACCGTCTGGACGAAATTATCACTTTCGACCAGCTCACGCTTGATGCCATCACCCGTATTGTGGATATCGAACTGAAAGATCTCCTGGCACGTATCCAAGCCAACGGTTACACTATCCAGGTGGACGATGCTGCTAAGCGTTTCCTGGCTACAAAGGGTTATGACATCCAGTTTGGTGCCCGTCCTTTGCGTCGTGCCATCCAGAACTATCTGGAGGACGGACTCTCCGAACTTATCGTCTCGGGCAGCATCAAGCCGGGCGACACCATCGTGGTATCTGCCGGACAGGACGCCTTGGACATCCGTAAACAAGAATAATCCGACACATATTTGACATATCTTTAATGACAAGGTGTCAGTCCGCGAGGACTGGCACTTTTTTTGTTTTGAAATGGTATTGGAATTTAGCTGAGGCGTGTAATCCGCGCCCGAAGCAACCGATAATTTATTATTTAAAACAACATACAGATATGCAAAAAGGAAACATTGGGGTAACCACTGAAAACATATTCCCCGTCATAAAAAAATTCTTGTATAGCGACCACGAGATTTTCCTCCGCGAATTGGTATCCAACGCCGTGGATGCCACTCAGAAGCTGAAAACCCTCTCCTCGATGGGTGACTTCCAGGGCGAGTTGGGCGACCTCACCATCCATGTCACCTTGGGCAAGGACACCCTGACCGTATCCGATCGTGGCTTGGGCTTGACCGCCGATGAAATCGACAAATACATCAACCAGATAGCCTTCTCCGGTGCCAACGATTTCCTGGAGAAGTACAAAAACGACGCCAACGCCATCATCGGACACTTCGGCTTGGGCTTTTACTCAGCCTTCATGGTGGCCAAAAAAGTGGAAATTGTCACCAAGTCCTACCGAGACGATGCCAAAGCAGTCAAATGGACGTGTGATGGCAGCCCAGAGTTTACCTTGGAAGATGCCGACCGCACCGACCGTGGCACAGACATCATCCTCTACATCGATGACGATTGCAAGGAATTCTTGGAAGAAACGCGCATCTCGGCCTTGTTGAAGAAGTATTGCAGCTTCCTCCCCGTACCCGTAGCCTTTGGCAAGAAAAAGGAGTGGAAAGACGGCAAGCAGGTGGATACCGATGAGGACAACATCATCAATGACACCACCCCGCTCTGGACGAAGAAACCCAGCGAGCTGAAGGATGAGGACTACCAGAAGTTCTACCGTGACCTCTACCCCATGGCCGACGAACCTCTCTTCTGGATTCATCTGAATGTGGACTATCCCTTCCACCTGACTGGTGTGCTTTACTTCCCCAAAGTGAAGAGCAACATCGAGCTGACAAAGAACAAGATACAGCTCTATTGCAACCAGGTGTACGTTACAGACTCCGTCGAAGGCATCGTGCCCGACTTCCTCACCCTGCTGCACGGTGTGCTGGATTCGCCGGACATCCCGCTGAATGTGTCGCGTTCCTACCTGCAGAGCGACTCCAACGTAAAGAAAATCTCCACTTACATTACCAAGAAGGTGGCCGACCGCTTGCAATCCATCTTCAAGAATGACCGCAAGCAGTTCGAGGAAAAATGGGATGACCTGAAGATCTTCATCGACTACGGAATGTTGACACAAGAAGACTTTTACGACCGTGCCAAGGACTTCGCTTTGCTGGAAGATACGGACAAGAAATACTATACTTTCGAGGAGTACAAGACCCTTATCAAGGATGCCCAGACGGATAAGGACGGCACACTGATTTACCTCTATGCCAATAATCGCGACGAGCAATACAGCTATATTGAGGCAGCCAAGGCGAAAGGCTACAATGTCCTTCTGATGGATGGCCAGCTGGATGTGGCCGTGGTCAGCATGCTGGAGCAGAAGCTGGAGAAATGCCGCTTCACCCGTGTGGACAGCGATGTGGTGGACAAGCTCATCGTGAAAGAGGAACAGAAGCCCGAAGTACTCCCCGTTGATCAGCAAGAGGCACTTTCTGCCATGTTCAAGAGCCAACTGCCAGTGCTGGAGAAAGCCGAATTCCACATCACTTCCGAAGCTCTGGGCGAGAATGCCTTCCCCGTCATGATTACACAGAGCGAATACATGCGACGGATGAAAGAAATGTCCAATATTCAGTCTGGCATGAGTTTTTATGGGGAGATGCCGGACATGTTTAACCTCATTCTGAACGCCGATCATAAACTGGTGAAGGAAGTACTAGAGGGTGAAAACACAGAATGTTCCGCATCCATCGCTCCCATACAACAAGAGATGGACAGCACGGACGCCCGTCGTAAGGATCTCCGCAAAGCGCACGAAGGCAAGAAAGATGAAGACATCCCCACCAGCGAGAAGGATGAACTCGCCGATCTGGATAAGAAGTGGGATGATCTGAAGCAGCAGAAAGAGAAGGTATTTGCCGACTATGCCGCCAAGAACAAGGTGGTTCGCCAGCTCATCGACCTGGCTCTTCTCCAAAACGGCATGCTGAAGGGTGAAGCCTTGAATAACTTCTTGAAACGCAGTGTGGAATTGATTGGATAACAACATATTAAGTATATTTATCGGCACAAGGGTCCAAAATGGACACCCTTAGTGCCGATTTTTTTTGCCTGTATGAAAAACATTTCCTAAATTTGAGACTGAAATCAAAACCCTGTTTACATTCCCAATGAAGCACTTTACATTCTTCATATTGATGATGATGGCCGTAATCACCTTCCCGGCGCGCGCCCAGCGTGTGGGGCTGGTGTTGAGTGGCGGAGGGGCTAAAGGCATGACCCACATCGGCATCATCCGCGCTTTGGAAGAGAACGGCATCCCCATAGATTACATCACAGGCACCTCCATGGGTGCCATCATCGGATCGCTCTATGCCATGGGATACTCTCCCGATGAAATGGAGGATTTATTGCGTTCGCCCGAATTCAAGCGGTGGTACACCGCCACGATAGAGTCCCAATACGCCTATTACTTCAAGCAGGATCGCCCTACGCCCGAATTCTTCAACTTGCGCTTTTCGCTCAATATCAGAGATTCCGTGCGCACCAAGCCGCAATTCTACATCCCCACCAACATGGTGAACCCGATACAGATGAATCTGGCTTTCGTTGGGCTCTACGGACAAGCCACGGCGGCATGCGCGGAAGATTTCGACAACCTTTTCGTACCCTTCCGATGTGTGGCTTCAGACGTTTATAACAAGCGCTCGTTGGTGATGCGCCGGGGAGACCTGGGCGATGCCGTACGTGCTTCCATGAGTTTTCCCTTTGTATTCAAGCCGATAGAGATGGATAGCGTGCTGGTGTATGACGGAGGCATCTATAACAATTTCCCCACGGACGTGATGCGCGATGATTTCCATCCGGACATCATCATCGGAAGCGTGGTGGCAGGCAATCCTAAAAAACCTGAAGAGGGCAACCTGATGAGTCAGTTGGAGAATATGGTGATGCAGAAAACTGACTATACCATCCCCGATTCTGTGGGCATTTTGATGACCTTCAAATTCAGCGATGTGAATCTACTGGATTTCGACCGCCTGGATGAACTCCACGACATTGGCTACCAGCGCACGCTCTCGCTGATGGATTCCATAAAAAAACGTATCCATCGGCGGGTGAATCCGGATGATATCCAATTGCGGAGGAAAATTTACAAGCGCAACCTGCCTGAATTCCTCTTCCGGGACATCTACATCGAGGGAGCCAACCCGCAACAGCAAGCCTATATCCGTAAGGAATTCAATGGTGATGAGGGACGCACGTTCACCTATGAGGATTTAAAACGGGGATATTTCCGCTTGCTTGCCGACGACATGATATCCGAAATCATCCCTCATGCTGTCTACAATGAGGAGGATAACCTCTACGAACTGCATCTGAAAGTGAAGATAGAGAATAACTTCTACATCCGTGTGGGAGGCAGTGTTTCTACGTCAAGTTCCAACCAGATTTATTTAGGTTTGGGATATCGGAACCTGAATTATTACTCCAAGGAAATACGGGTGGATGGACAGATTGGCAAGATCTACAACAACGCCCAACTGATGGGGCGTATCGACCTGCCTACGCGGGTGCCCACCTCCTACCGGTTTATCGCCTCGTACAGCACCTTCGACTACTACCGGAAGGACAAGTTGTTCTCGCGCAACGACCGTCCCTCGTTCAACTCTAAAGATGAGAAATTCGTCAAGTTGATCGTGGCCTTGCCTTTCCTTGCCAACAAACGGGCGGAAATCAGTCTGGGATACGGCTATCTGGTAGACCACTATTTTCAATCCAGCGTCATTGATTTCGAGAATGACCGTTCGGACAGGAGTTCGTATAATTTCTTCGGAGGCTCCGTAGGCTTTTATGGCAGCACGCTGGATGCCAAGCAATATGCCACGCACGGCTATTTTGAGAAGCTGATCGCCCAGGTTTATACAGGAAAGGAACATTTCACTCCAGGATCCAGCACCATCGCCAACGGGCAAATGCCCAGGCGCGAGAACCAGTCGTGGCTGCAAATCGCGTATATGAAGGAAGCCTATCACACAATGACTCCACACTTCACATTGGGATGGATGGCCGAAGCACTCTATTCGTCCAAGAACTTCTCCACCAATTATACGGCCACCTTGATGCAGGCAGGCGACTTTTCACCGACTCCTCACAGCAAACTGATGTATAATGCCGCTTTCCGAGCCAATCAATTTGTAGCTGCGGGCATCAAGCCCATATATAATGTCAATGACCGGTTTCATGTACGTGCCGAATTATATGGCTTTATGCCTATTTTCCCCATCCTGTGCAATGCGCAACACCAAGCTTACTATGGGAAAGCTTTTTCACGCCTGGAGTATATGGGCGAGGTTTCCTTGGTGTATCGGTTGCCCTTCGGTGCCATTTCGGCTTACCTGAACCATTATAGCAAGCCTAAACGGGAGTGGAATGTAGGCTTGACCATCGGTTGGCAGCTGTTCAATTACCGATTTATCGAATAAAAAAGGAGATTTTTTCAGTTTCCCAGCAAAAAAATCCTCGAAAGCCTTGTGGATTCCAAAAAAAGCCGTACCTTTGCAGCCGTTAAAACGAAAGGCTCCTTAGCTCAACTGAATAGAGCATTTGACTACGGATCAAAAGGTTGTGGGTTTGAATCCCGCAGGAGTCACTTCGAAGGCATGATGAGCCATAACAAACTATCTTTTTTTAATGGAGGCTCCTTAGCTCAACTGAATAGAGCATTTGACTACGGATCAAAAGGTTGTGGGTTTGAATCCCGCAGGAGTCACACAGAAAGCTTTGCCTCACGAGAGGCAAAGCTTTTTATTTTATCCCTTTCCATCGGAGCACACCACTCAAACTCGCCCCTTTCATCGGCACACGGATAAAAAGAAAAATGCCAGACTCCGCTGGCGGTTGAAGTATAAGTTCATTTATTGCAGAATGTTCAATGACATCTCGGTAGAGTTTTCATCCAGCTTTTCCGGCAGGAACATGGCCACATTGCGGGCCACTACAATGATAATGGTGTTGATTAGCTGTGTGATGATTTCCGTACTGTACAGGTGTTTATCCGTATATTCACGGATAATGGCTTTGATCATGGGTTTCACCAATAATTTATCGGTTATGTTCCGCAAAATACAGCCCGGTTGATGATTGGCATGTTGCAGAATAAACTCCAGGCGCTCTATACAATCCCTATGCAACTATCTTTTACCCGAATGAGTCCTTATATCAGTTCATGAAGTACTGTACTTCACCTATCGAAGTACTGTACTTCATATACCGAACTACTGTACTTCATATACCGAACTACTGTACTTTACGACACCAAGTTACATGCGTTAAGCATTGTATCTTGCTTCTCTGACGGTTGAAGCATGGCTATATTTACGAAAATGTCAATGCGTACATTCAGATTTCAATAAAAAAGACTATTTTTGTGTCAGTTTTATCCAGCTCATTCACTTAGCTTTATTACAATGGAAAAGAATACATGCCAGTTGTCGACCGAACGCCTGATACTTCGTCCCTGGGAAGAGGCAGATGCAGAATCGTTATATAAGTATGCGCAGGACCCGGCGGTAGGCCCTATAGCCGGATGGCCTCCGCACACTTCTGTAGAAGATAGTCTGAACGTCATCCGCACGGTTTTTGCAGCTCCTGAAACATACGCTGTTGTCCTGAAAGCCACGGGAGAACCTGTGGGCAGTGTCGGAATCATGTTTGGCGAGGGGCTCCATAGTGCATCCATGAAGCAGGGCGAGGCTGAAATAGGCTATTGGATCGGGGTGCCCTATTGGGGCAATGGGCTGATACCCGAGGCTGTGCGTTGTTTGTTGAGACGTTGTTTCGTGGACTTGGGCATGACTGCCGTATGGTGCGGTTATTATGACGGCAATACAAAGTCGCGTCGGGTGATGGAGAAATGCGGTTTCCGCTTTCATCACACCGAAGAGGGTAATACCTCACCATTGGGCGATGTCCGCACCGAGCATTTCATGAGAATGACAAAAGAGGAATGGATAAATTATAAAAGAACATGAACATCCTAAAATCTCTTCCCGTCTGGCTCAGTTTTATTCCCATAGCCATTCTCAATGGAGGGTTGCGAGAATATGTATTGGCGAAGACTATCGGAGCGGAATGGGCATTGCCCATTAGCGGAATTACACTAAGCGTATGTATTTTTCTGATTACTTGGCTACTGCTTCCGCGAATAATAAAAGCCTTTACCTCCAAAGATGGTTGGTTGATTGGGATAGGCTGGGCATTGTTGACGATTGCATTTGAATTTGCCGCAGGACTGGCAGGAGGCAATACCGTTGCGGAACTTTTAGCCGCCTATAATCCATTGACGGGCAACCTGTGGCTGTTGGTTTTGGCTACTACACTGTTATCGCCGATTATAGTAAAACATATACCATAAGACTATCAAATAATATGGAATTGTCAGATTGGTTCAAGGGATTTGAGAATGGCATTGTAGAACTGCCGGAAGCGCAAAGGGAAACTTTCTTCCGTGAGTGCGGCAAGAACTGTGTGCAATACGGCACACTTCAGATTTATAAAGACTTGTATGAACAGGTGGCTGGAGACCTTGACCAGTTTTTCGCCAAAGCCAATGAATTGCCCGGCGTAAGATGCGAAACGATAGAGAAAGGTTCCGTCTATAATTTATATTTCATTGAATGCACCTGCGGGCTTTATAAACAAGGCTATGTTTCGACACCTCTGCTCTGTGAATGCTCTAAGCAGAGTATTCTTTATGTCTTGCAGTCGTTGTGGAAAGACAGGACATTCCAAGTAACCATTTGTGAATCCATTTTACGCGGAAGCCAACATTGCAAGATGCGGATTGAAGCGAGCAACACTGACTTTGCAGAATTTGAAACGAAAATATAGAATGGAATGACTTTAATATTGATATATTTGCTTCCTATCCTATTCATGCTCCATGAGTTTGAGGAAATGGTTATGCTGCCTGCATGGATTGAAAAGAATGAAAAAGATTTATCCCGAAGGTTTCCCGCATTGCGGTCAAAATTTTCTTTTCTACAAAGTCCTGCATTCGGCATTGCCGTATGTGAGGAGTTTGTTATTGTAAGTGCTTGTACTATGGCTACAATCATTACAGGAAACATGTTGTTCTGGTATATTTGTTTACTGGCTTTCAGTTTGCATTTCGTTGCCCACATTATACAATTCTTTATCATTCGCAAATATATTCCTGCCATTGTCAGCACCGTGTTATGTCTGCCTTATTGCGTCATGGCAATAAGTGCTGGTCAAGAGCAATATTCCAATGTGGAAAACGTTTTGTTAGGTGTTTTAAGCCTGGTTATTTGTATAGCCAACCTTTGCCTAATGCAAATCGTAACACCCAGAATTTATAAGTGGATTAAAAACAAGATGTGAATACCCGGAATGTGCATATCCCCCAAAAAGCGAAGTCAATTTGAGGGAAATGTTGGAAATCCTACAAAAAGAAACTGGAAACTTGGAGGTATAATCAAGAACAAATGTTACCTTTGCAAAGGTAACAGAAAAAATAGAATTGTTCAACCAATATGAAATGGCAAGTGTGCATATAGCTGCGCTTAACGGATAGCATTTTAGTCATAGCTATTCAGCAACGGACAGGCTTATAACAGGTTTGTCCTTTCTTGTTTTGCCATTATTCCAAATTTATAACCATGCGATGTGTCATGCCGCCTTATGCAGCAGGATTTGTCGCATCCTATCAAGTTGAACAATGAACTATACATATA
>JAHLFO010000016.1 GCA_018883785.1 Candidatus Bacteroides intestinipullorum | reverse complement strand
AGGACGCCGTGTCCTACCTGGGCGGCGGATACTCCGAGATACAGGGCAACCCGCTGCTGAAGCCCGAGAAAGACTACCAACTTTCGCTGAGCTACATCTTGAAGTCGAAGTACGTTTTCTCTTTCTGGTTCGACCACAACAAGGACATGTCCATGCAGACCCTCTACCAGTCGCCGGAGAAGTTGCTGGAGATATACAAGTCTCTGAACTTCGACTTCCGGCAACAGGCAGTCGTGCAGGTCTCAGTTCCCTTCAAGGTCGGCCAGTGGCTCGACTCGCGCCTCACCCTGGTGGGCATGTGGCTGCGCGACAAGGACTCCGACTTCTACGACCTGCCCTTCGACCGCCGTACATTGGCGGGTGTCGCCGTGCTGAACGCTACCTTCAAGCTGCCCGTCAAGCCCGACCTTCGCCTGACGCTTAACGGCTTCTGCCAGACCGGGGCCATACAGGGCATCTACGACCTGCCCACCAGCGGCAATCTCGACCTTGGCCTGCGTTATGCCTTCGCCGGGGGCAACTGCATCCTCACGGCCTGGTGCAAAGACATCTTCCAGACGGCCGGCATCGACCCGCAGATACGCTATGGCCGCCAATGGGTGACGAACGATTATTCGTGCTTCCGCTCGGTGGGCCTCTCCTTTGCCTGGAAGTTCGGCGGCTATCAGGAGAAGAAAAGGGAGGCGGTGGACACGTCGCGCTTCAAGTAAACACTTATTGTGCCTCCAGCACCCGCATCGCCACGTCCAGATACCGCCTCATGTCCACGGTGAAAGGGCCTTCGTAGACATCGTGCCGCTTGCGGCCGAGGCGGACGACGATGGCCTCTTGCGACGGGATGGCGAAGATGTATTGCCCCAGCATGCCCCGCAAGCAAGGGATGGCCTCGCCCCGGTAGGGATATATCCAAGTCTGGAGGCCGTAGTAGGAGAGGGAGTCACGTCCCCATTGGTCTTTCAAGTAGGAGGCGGGGCGCGTCATCTCGTCGAGATAGGTGCGGGAGACCAGTTGCCGGCCATTCCAATCCCCGTGACGAAGCAGCAGGCGTCCGAAGCGGGCGGCATCGCGCGCCGTGGTCTGGAAGCAGCAGAAGGCTTTTTCGTCTCCTCCCGGCTTGTCCAGCAGCCAATAGGCATCACGCTCGGCTTGCATCGGTTTCCAAAGTTTCTCTTCGGCATATTTGCTCAATGTCTGACCCGTGGCGGCTTCGAGCGCAAAGGCCAGGAGTTGCGTTTCTCCGCTGCGGTAAGCGTATTGCACGCCGGGTTCGTCTACTACGTCAAGGCCGGTGACCAGCTCGTGGAGATCGTCCCCGTAGTAGCCGTGCGTGGTGACGGAGAAGAGTGAGCTGTAGGCTTCGTCCCAAGCCATGCCTCCGCTCATGGTGAGGAGATGGCGCAGGGTGACGTCGGCTTGCCTTCCTTTCGTGTACGTGGGGATATAGCGCGACACAGGATCGTCAAGGCTGTGGATTTTCCCTTCATCCAGGGCGATGCCGGTCAGGAGGCCGACGATGGTTTTGGTGGCGGAGTAGAGGTTGGAGGTGAGTGTGTCGTTCCATCCGTCGCGGTAGTTTTCAAAGAGGATGGAGTCTTGTCGGATGACGAGGAAAGAGACGGTGTGGAGCGAATCCAGATAAGCGGCATCTTGGGCGGGGAGCTGATAGTGGTTGTATGCCTTGGCGCGTGGCCAATGCCAGATGCGGGCAGGATCGTTGCGCACGGTGTCGCGCTCGAAAGTTTCCAGGTCGTCGATGACGGGCATGAGGTGGATGAGCGCCTGGCGGGCATAGCGGGGCAGGCTGAACCAAGCCACCGCCAGCAGGGCGAGGACGAGCAGGGAGGGTAAAAAGACGCCCCGCAGGGTTTTCCCCCATCGCTGGGTGGAGTAACGTCCTGCGGGGCGTGCCGGTTTTATGGCCATGGCTTGCTGATTCTGTGTTAGTAGGCGAAGAGCGGATAGTTCTTCATCGTCTCGTTGACGCGGGTGCGCACCTTGGCGATGATTTCTTCGTTCTCCACGTTGCTCAGGACGGTTTCGATCATCTCGGCGATTTCCAGCATCAGGTCTTCCTTGGCGCCGCGCGTGGTGATGGCGGGAGTGCCCAGGCGGATGCCCGAAGTCTGGAAGGCTGAGCGGGTGTCGAAAGGCACCATGTTCTTGTTGACCGTGATGTCGGCGGAAACGAGGGCTTTCTCGGCCACCTTGCCGGTCAGGTCAGGATACTTCGTGCGGAGGTCCACCAACATGGAGTGGTTGTCCGTGCCGCCGCTTACGATGGTGAATCCGCGGTCTATCAATGCTTGTGCCAGCGTGGCGGCATTCTTCTTCACCTGTGTGGCATATTCCTTCCATTCGGGTTGGAGGATTTCGTTGAAGGCGACGGCCTTGGCGGCGATGACGTGCTCCAGCGGCCCGCCCTGTATGCCGGGGAAGACAGCCGAGTCAAGCAGCTGCGACATCATCTTCACTTCTCCTTTCGGAGTCTTTTTGCCCCAAGGGTTAGGGAAGTCCTTGCCCATGAGGATGATGCCGCCTCGGGGACCGCGCAGCGTCTTGTGCGTGGTGGAGGTGACGATGTGGGCATACTTCACGGGGTTGTCCAGCAGGCCGGCGGCGATGAGTCCGGCGGGGTGGGCCATGTCAATCATGAGGATGGCGCCCACTTTGTCGGCGATGTCGCGCATCCGTTGGTAATCCCATTCGCGGGAGTAGGCCGAGCCTCCGCCGATGATCATCTTGGGGTGTTCGCGCAGGGCGATTTCCTCCATCTGGTCATAATCCACACGGCCGGTCTCCTTGTTCAGGTTGTATTCGCAGGGCGTGTAGAGGATGCCAGAGGTGTTGACATGCGAGCCGTGGGACAGGTGCCCGCCATGCGCCAGGTTGAGCCCCATGAACTTGTCGCCGGGGTTGAGCACGGCCAGGAATACGGCGGCGTTGGCTTGTGCGCCCGAGTGGGGTTGCACGTTGGCCCATTCGGCGCCGAATATCTTCTTGATACGTTCGATGGCCAGCTGTTCGCTTTGGTCTACCACTTCGCATCCGCCATAGTAGCGTTTGCCGGGGTAGCCTTCGGCGTACTTGTTGGTCAGGCAGGAGCCCATGGCCTGCATCACTTCGTCGCTCACAAAGTTTTCGGAGGCAATCAGTTCGATGCCTTTCAACTGGCGTTGGTGTTCTTTTTCGATGATGTCGAAAATCAAGTCGTCTCTTTTCATTCTGGGTTATAGGTATTGATGATGATTTTTTACTTCTTCCGCCGCAAAGTTAGGGTAAATATCCGAATTAAAAGAATATTCCGAGCGAAAAACTCAGCACGTTGTCGCGCCGCCGGTAGTTCACGTCTCCGCTGGACAGGTGCTTGGTGAGATTCAGCATCCCGATGTCGTATCGGAAGTCGAAGAAGATGGGCGAGATGGCCACGGACAAGCCCAGCGTGAAGCTCAGGCTGAAGCGGTGCAACTCTTCGCGGAGGTCGTCTTCGTCGAAGTTGTAGAAGATGATATCGCTCTTGCGGTTTAGCAGCAGGCGCAGCTTGGGACCGGCGAACACTGCCATCTGGTAGGAGCCTTGCTTGATGAAGTTGTAACCGTAGAGCACGGGGACATCGAAGCTGCGTATCTTCGAGGAGATGGCGGCTTCTTCGTTGATCCCGGAGCCCAAAGGCTGGTCTTCCGCTTGCGGCTTGTAGAAGGAGATGTCGCAATGGTTGACGTTGTAGGACACCTCTGGCTGGAGGAAGTGCCGACCGATGTTGACGCGCATGAAGACGGACGCCAGGCTACCCACTTTGTAGCCGTTCTGCACCTCCTTGATGGGTGCTCCGCCGATGCTGAAGTCGCTGACGAGGGACAAGGCGGCGGTGAACCCGGCTTTGGCGCCCCAGTTGATTGTCACGGCATCCGCACCGGTGGAGGCAGGCTGCTGCTCCGCCTGCTGTGCATGGAGCAGGACGGGGAAGCCTCCCATCAGAAGCAGGCCGAGGAGCAAAGCCGTAATGCGCATGGCGGGTTAGGATTTTTTCTTTTTCTCCACCGACCAGCCGAACTTGCCGATGTGCGCGCCCAGGTCGTAATAATTGCCGTGCACGTAGACGAGTGGCTGGCTGGCGGCGAGGTCGAACTTGCCCGTCTCCGGGTCGAGGTAGCGGTCGTCGGCGCGGACGTTCACCACGTCGGCGATGAACAAGTCGTGCGAGCCGAGCGAGAGGATTTCGCGCACGCGGCATTCGATGCACAGGGGGGATTCTTCTACCAGTGGCGCGCCGACCACGGTGCACTGTCCGGGGGTGAGCCCCATCTCCTCGAACTTGTTGTGGTCCCGCCCCGATCGCACGCCACACCAGTCGGTGGCGCGGGCCATGTCGTGCGTGGTGAGGTTGATGACGAACTCCATCCGGCGCCGGATGATGTCGTAGGAGTGGCGTTCGGGTCGCACGGCGATGTAGCACATGGGCGGGTTGGTGCACAGCGTGCCCGTCCACGCCACGGTCAGGAGGTTGTATTCTTCGGGCGTGCTTCCGCAGCTCACCAGGACGGCGGGCAGGGGATAGATCATGGTGCCGGGTTTCCAGTCGGTTTTCATAATATGGTGATATCCTCCCTGCTTTGTTCTTTCTCGCAATAGTGGCACTTGATGACGCAGTGATCCTTGTCGATGACGTGGAAGCGGGTGGGCATGGGTTCGTTGTTGGTGATGCACTTGGGGTTGGCGCACTTCACGATGCCTATTAGCTCGTCCGGCAGGATCAGTTCGCGTTTCTCCGCCACCTCGTAGTTGCGGATGATGTTGAGCTTGACGTTGGGTGCCACCACGGCGATGCGGTTGATTTCGTCATCCGTGAAGAATTTGTCGGCAATCTTGATGATGCCCTTCTTGCCCAACTTCTTGCTCTCCAGGTTGAAGCCGATGGTGATGTTGTTGCTCATGTGCTCCAGGCCGAGGAGGGACACCACGGTAAAGAGCTTCTCGGAGGGTATGTGGTCGATGACGGTGCCGTTCTTCAGCGCGGCCACCTGTAGTTCTTTCTTTTCGTTCATAAAAATTAAATTAAATGATGAATGAAGAATGATGAATTCTTCATTTAAAAGAGTCTTTCCGCACCTCGTCCAGCGTGATGCCCAGCACGTCGCAGAGGATGGCCTGGCGGGCGTATAGCCCGTTTTGCGCCTGCTGGAAGTAGTAGGCCTGGGGGCACTCGTCCACGTCGTAGGCAATCTCGTTGACGCGGGGCAGGGGATGCAGGATGCGCAGGTTGGGGCGCGTGTGCTCCAGCATCTTGGCACGGAGGATGTAGATGTTCTTCACGCGCTCGTACTCCATCAGGTCGGTGAATCGTTCGCGCTGCACGCGTGTCATGTAGAGGATATCCGCCTGGGCGATGGTCTCCTCGGTGAATTCCGTGTGTTCCTCGAAGCGGATGCCGTGCTCGCGGCAATAGAGCTTGTATTCCTCGGGCATCTGCAGCTCGCGCGGCGCGATGAAGTGGAAGGTGGGGTTGAAGTGGCGCATGGCCATCAGCAGCGAGTGGACGGTGCGTCCATACTTCAGGTCGCCCACCAGGCAGATGTCCAGGTTCTCCAGCGTGCCCTGCGTCTTCTGGATGGAGTAGAGGTCGAGCATCGTCTGCGAGGGGTGCTGGTTGGCTCCGTCGCCGGCATTGACGATGGGCACGTCGGTCACTTCGCTGGCATAGCGTGCGGCGCCTTCGAGGTAATGCCGCATGACGATGATGTCGGCATAGTTGCTCACCATCTTGATGGTGTCCTTTAGCGTCTCGCCCTTGGACGAGCTGGTGGCCTTGGGGTCGGTGAACCCGATGACGCGGGCGCCCAGCCGGTTGGCGGCCGTCTCGAAGCTGAGGCGCGTGCGGGTGGACGGCTCGAAAAAGAGGGTGGCTACTACCCGTCCGTCCAGCAGGTGGCGGTTGGGGCGGGCTTCAAATTCCTTGGCCATGTCCAGCATATAGAGGATTTTCTCCCTGGTATGTTCGGCAATGGTGACTAAACTTCTGTTTTCCATATCGTTGGTGTGATTTGTCTTTTCGAGAGCGTAAAGGTACGCAAAAACTTCCAATTGATAAAATCTGCGGACGGAAAGTTTTAGGGTTTCGATTCGGTCAGCAAGGCGGATTTGGCTTCAAAATCATCCACTATGTCCTTCAGCTTGGGATTTCGGTTGTCTATGATGATGCAGAAGAACAAGCCTTCTCCTTCAATTTCCGCATGAGCCTGTCGGATAGTGAAAAGGTGATTCTCGGCATAATGGTCGAACCAAGTTAAAAACAAGCGGTTTCTGTATGCTTCCCGCCCATCGCTTGTGTCGCACAGGTACAGCAGGATTTCAAGGTTCGAGCGGAAAAACTCATGAATAATGGCAAGGATGGTTGCTTCTACCTTGGGGTCATGCCGGCTTTTGGCTTCTTCCATTTTGCGGATGATGAGCTGGTAAGTGTCACAACCCCCCAATACAATGTCTTCCTTGTTGAAACTCACGGTATAGCGGATGCCGAGGTCTGTCTGAAACATAAAGTCGTTTCCCGACAACACGATGTCATACGGCGCCTTTTCGAGTATGCGTTTCAGTAGGAACTTTATCATACCGGTACGACTTTGCCTTTGATGCCTTCACGTTTCCATTCGCGGGCTGTGCGGGCCAAGGCTTGTTGCTTGTGCTTTTTGGCTTTCTTGATGGCCGCGATAATCTCTTTTTTGATGTTTTCCGATTCTTTTTCCATATCGTTGGTGTGATTTGTCTTTTCGAGAGCGTAAAGGTACGCATTATTTTTGGAATATGAAAATTTTGGGACGGGTTTCAGGCTGTTTTTTGTGTCAAGATTTGGAAAAAATAGAGGGCCCTCCTCAATTCCCCCCTCCGGAACGGGCTGTCCGGGGAACCTTTCAGCTGCTATCATTCTGTCATCCATCCTCCTTGTGTTCATGAGCACTGTCCGTCTCGCATCTCAATTGTCTCAAATCTCAATTAACGAAAAAGAAAATGAGCAAGTAGGAAGAGCGGGAAAATTTGTATATAAACTATATATATAATATATATAATATATTATATATATATCTATAAATATAACTTTTTTCAGGAACTTCGGTTCGGCCTCATGCGTAATTGAGATTTGAGACAATTGAGATTGGGGATGGTCGGGATGTCCGGGGGAAGGACATGAAGCAAGGCGCGTCTGGCTATATAAACCGTTGGTTCTCAATGCTCAAATTGTTTTTCTTGGATATTTACAGAAAAATGGGCCTTTGCCGCCCCCTGTTTTTTGGTTGTGCCGAACATTGTTCCTACCTTTGTCGCACCGAGGCCAAGACACGGCGAAGCCCTATTCGCAGGTTGGTTTGCCCGCCACGCGGCGCAAATCGTTCCTCCCCGTTTGGGGGATTCAAAAATAATCCGTATCTTTGTCCGGCTTAAAAAGAAAACTGAACCAGATGATCAAGAAAATCATACTTACCCTTTGGATACTCCTCGCGCTGGGCGTGCTGGCCTGTGTGGCCGTCTTCTACGCCATCGCCCGGGGCTGGATTGGCTACATGCCCCCGGTGGAAGACCTGGAGAATCCCAACTACAAGTTTGCCACCGAGGTGCTGTCGGCCGACGGCAAGACGCTGGGCACCTACTCGTACAGCAAGGAGAACCGTGTCTACGTGGGCTACGACGAACTGTCGCCCAACCTCATCAATGCCCTCATCGCCACGGAGGACGTGCGTTTCGCCCGGCACTCGGGCATCGACGCCAAGGCCCTGTTTCGCGCCATCCTGAAGCGCGGCGTCCTGATGCAGAAGAATGCGGGCGGCGGCAGCACCATCACCCAGCAGCTCTCCAAGCAGCTCTATTCGCCCAACGCGGACAACGTGATGGAGCGTCTCTTCCAGAAGCCCATCGAGTGGGTCATCGCCGTCAAGCTGGAGCGGTATTATACCAAGGAGGAAATCTTGACGATGTACCTCAACAAGTTTGACTTTCTCAACAACGCCGTGGGCATCCGCACCGCCGCCCACACCTACTTCGGCTGCCTGCCGCGCGACCTGAAGGTGGAAGAGGCCGCCACGCTGGTGGGCATGTGCAAGAATCCCTCGCTCTATAATCCCCTGCGCCGCAAGGAGCAGACGCGCGGGCGGCGCAACGTGGTGCTCGACCAGATGCGCAAGGCGGGCTACCTGACCCAGGCCGAGTGTGACTCGCTGCAAGCCCTGCCCCTCGAGCTGCACTACAACCGCGTGGACCACAAGGAGGGCCTGGCCACCTACTTCCGCGAGTACCTGCGCGGCGTGATGACCGCCAAGAAGCCCGACCGCGCCAACTACCGCGGGTGGCAACGCCAGCAGTTCTACGAGGACTCCATCGACTGGGAGACCAACCCCCTGTATGGCTGGTGCAACAAGAACTTCAAGAAAGACGGCAAGCCCTATAACCTCTACACCGACGGCCTGAAGATACACACCACCATCGACTCGCGCATGCAGCAGTATGCCGAGGAGGCCGTCACCGAGCACCTCCGCGAGATGCAGTCCTACTTTTTCAAGGAAAAGAAAGGCGCGAAGAAGGCTCCCTATACCTTCCGCCTCACGCAGGAGCAGGTGGACGAAATCTTGGACCGCGCCATGCGCCAGTCCGACCGCTATCGCATCATGAAGAAGCTGGGCAAGAGCGAGGCGGAGATTCAGAAAGCCTTCAATACCCCGCAGGAGATGTCCGTCTTCACCTGGGAGAACGACGAGCAGGTGAAGGACACCGTGCTCACCCCCATGGACTCCATCCGTTACTACAAGTACTTCCTCCGCGCCGGCTTCATGTCCATGGACCCGCACAACGGCCACGTCAAAGCCTATGTGGGCGGTCCCAACTACCACTACTTCCAGTATGACATGGCCATGGTGGGTCGTCGCCAGATAGGCTCCACGGTGAAGCCCTACGTCTACACGCTGGCCATGGAGAACGGCTTCTCGCCTTGTGACGAGGCGCGCCACGTGCAATACACCCTGATGGACGAGAACGGCATACCTTGGACCCCCCGTAATGCCAACAAGAAACGCCTGGGCGAGATGGTCACCCTGAAGTGGGGACTGGCCAACTCGGACAACTGGATAACGGCTTACCTGATGAGCAAGCTCAATCCCTACGAGCTGAAGCGCTTGCTCCACAACTTCGGCCTGCGCAATCAGGATATCTTCCCTTCCGTCTCCCTCTGTCTCGGTCCGTGCGAGGTGTCCGTGGGCGAGATGGTGAGCGCCTACACCGCTTTCCCCAACAAGGGCATACGCGTGGCACCCCTCTTCGTCACACACATTGAGGATAGCGAGGGCAACGTGGTGGCAACTTTCGCTCCCCAGATGCAGGAAGTCATCAGTGCGTCCAGCGCCTACAAGATGCTCGTCATGCTCCGCGCCGTCATCAACGAGGGCACCGGCGGGCGCGTGCGCTTCCGCTACGGCGTCAAGGCGGACATGGGCGGCAAGACTGGCACTACCAACAACAACTCCGACGGCTGGTTCATGGGCTTCACCCCCTCGCTCGTGTCGGGATGCTGGTTCGGAGGCGAGGACCGCGACATCCACTTCGACACCATGCTCCACGGCCAAGGCGCCTCTACCGCCCTGCCCATCTGGGCGAAGTTCATGAACAAGGTCTATGCCGACAAGAGCCTGGGCTATGACGAGACAGAAACCTTCCAGCTCCCGCCCGACTATGACCCCTGCGCCGATGAGTCGGTGAATGAGGGCATCTTCGATGGCGATGAGCCGGTGGAAGGCTTGGACGAGTTCTTCAACTGATGCAGGCGCCATGGTCTACACCCTTTGCATAGGAAGCAACGAACACCGCCATGCCAATCTGGCGTTTGCCCGCCGGCGACTGGCGGAGGCCTTTCCTGGCATCCGTTTCTCCCGCGAAGTCGACACGGAGCCGCTCCGGCTCGCCCGTAGGGCCATTTTCGCCAACCAAGTGGCACGTTTCGAGTCCGCTTTGGACCTTGCGGAGGTGGTCTCCTGCCTGAAGCGCATCGAGCAGGAAGCCGGGTCCACCCGTCAGGAGCGAGCGGGCGAAATCATCCGCCTGGATGTGGACCTGTTGTCGTGCGACGGGCGGGTGTACAAGCCCGAGGATTGGGCGCGTGATTACGTGGTGCGGGGCGTGCAGGAATTGACAGGAAATGAACATGCGTAATCCACAGAAACAGCAAGAAGCCATGTTGGACCGAACTCTCTCTCCCGCCATCCGCAAACCCAGCTACGCCCCGGCGCGCGAACCAGGATGCTTGCAATTGTCCAACGGTATTCCCGTCTATGTGTTCGATGCTGCCGATAGCGACGTGGTGCGCATCGACCTTCTCTTTGGCGGCGGGCGGTGGCAGCAGGAACTCCCTTTGCAGGCCTTGTTCGCCAACCGGATGCTGCGCGAGGGCACCGTTCGTTTCTCTTCCGGCGAGATAGCCGAACGCCTGGATTACTACGGCGCGTGGCTGGAATTGGCCAGCGCGGCCGAATATACTTACCTCACCCTGTATTCGCTCGGCAAATACCTCTCTGAGACGTTGGACGTGCTCGACTCCGTGGTCAAGGAGCCGCTCTATCCGGATAAGGAATTAAAAGTGGTGCTCGAGACAAACGTCCGCCAGTTCTTGGTCAATTCGTCCAAGGCGGAATACGTGGCAGGTCGGGCGTTGATGAACTTCCTCTATGGCGAAGGGCATCCGGCGGGCCACGTGCTGCGCGAGGAGGATTATCGGCGGATGACCCCCGAGGTGTTGCGCCGCTTCTACACGCGCTATTACCATTCGGCCAACTGCGCCATTTACTTGTCCGGCAGGATAGACGGGCGTTGCCTGCGCCTGGTGGAGGAACACTTTGGGCAGGCGCCATTCGGCAACGGTTTCCGCCCGGTGGAGCAGCGCAGCTTCCGGCCCGTCGCCAATGCGGGGCGCAGCCTCTTTCTCGAGCGGAAAGGTGCGGCGCAGAATGCCGTGCGCATGGGGATGCTCTCGCTGAACCAGCGCCATCCGGATTACTTGAAGTTGCGCGTCCTGGTCACGCTCTTCGGAGGTTATTTCGGGAGCCGCCTGATGACCAACATCCGCGAGCAGAAAGGCTATACCTATGGCATCTCTGCCGGCTTGCTGCCCTATCCCGGCGAAAGCGTGCTGACCATCTCCGCCGACACTACCCCCGAGTATGTGCAACCGCTGGTGCGCGAGGTCTACAAGGAGCTGGATCGCCTGCGCGATGAACGAGTGTCCGAGGAAGAACTGGATCGGGTGCGCGGCTACATGTTGGGCGAGATGTGTCGCAGTTATGAGTCGGTCTTCTCCTTGGCCGATGCGTGGATATTTATCCGTATATCAGGCTTGGACGGCTCTTACTTCACGGGTATTCCGCAAGCAATCGAAACCGTCACGCCGGTTGAATTGCAGGATCTGGCTCAAAAGCATTTATGTAAAGAGAACTTAAAATTGGTCGTTTGCGGGGAAAAAGCCGGCTAAAATTGTAACTTTGCTCCAGTTTTTCCCGTCCAATCGTCGGATGGAAGTCCGGAACTGTTTTTTTTTGAAAAGAAAATGATTATGAGAAAATTTTATATAGCAACCGTGCTTGCCTGTGCGTTGGTTTTGCCCGTTTGCATGGCAGGTGCGCAGGAACAGCAGAAAGAAGGATTTTTCGGTAATGTGAAGGGATTTTTCGCTTCTGAAATCAAGATAGGTACTTATACCTTCAAGGACGGTTCGGTCTATACCGGCGAGCTCAAGGGACGCAAACCCAACGGGCGGGGAAAAACCGTATTCAAGAACGGGGACACGTACGAGGGCGATTACGTCAAAGGCAAGCGCGAGGGACACGGCATCTACACCTTCAGCGACGGCGAGCGTTACGATGGCGAGTGGTATCAAGACCAACAACATGGGCATGGTATCTACTACTTTACCAACAACAATCGTTATGATGGGCTGTGGTACCAGGATTTCCAGCATGGCGAAGGTACGATGACTTATTATAACGGGGATACTTATCAAGGTAATTGGGCCTACGACAAGCGCGAAGGCGAAGGTACCTACACATGGAAGAACGGCTCCCAATATGTGGGCACCTGGCACGAAGACAAGAAGGAAGGCAAAGGCAAGCTGACATGGAACGACGGGAGCAGCTACGATGGCGAGTGGAAAGGCGATGTGCGCCATGGCACTGGCACCTTCTGCTATGCCAACGGCGACAAGTATGTGGGCCAGTGGGCCAACGATATACAGGATGGGCGGGGCATCTACTTCTTCCATACCGGCGAGCGTTACGAGGGCGATTATGTCCAAGGCGAGCGCACCGGCGAAGGCATCTATTATTATGCCAATGGCGACAAATATGTAGGACGTTTTGAGAACGGACTGAAAGAGGGGAGGGGCACCTTCACTTGGGCCAATGGCGCAGTTTATGAAGGTGACTGGAAGAACAACATGCGCCACGGTACAGGCACCTACCGTTGGAGTGTGGGCGATTGCTATGAAGGCGAGTGGGAAAACGATACGTTCAACGGCCAAGGCACGCTGAAGATGGCCGACGGCTCACAATACAACGGAGGATTCGTGGACGGCCTGCAAGAAGGAAGCGGCGTGGAGATCAGCAAGAACGGCCACCGCTATGAAGGCTTCTTCAAGCAAGGCAAGAAGGATGGTCCTTTCGTAGAAACCGACGCCAATGGCACCGTCTTGCGCAGGGGTACGTACAAGATGGGGCGCATCGCGTCGGTGGATGAGAATACGAAGAAGTGAACTTCTCCGTTATCGCATGAATTGCAGAATCATGGTTTCCCCGTCGTAGATTTCGCGAAAACCAATGCCTTGCTCAGCCAGGTACTCTTTGGCGTCATTGAACGCTGAGGCATCGTTCATGATGATCTTCACCTCTTCGCCTCTGGCCGATGTGCATATCGCCGCCATCGCCGGTACCAGCGGGCTGTAGCGCGTCACTTCGCGGGTATCAACGGTCTTCATCTTCTGGGCTGTTTTCCTCGTCGGAGGGTTCGGATAGCCATTTCAGGTACAACTGGATGAGCTGTTGCAGGCCGAAAGCTTTCATGTTGTTGTGGTAAATCACGTCAATGCACAAGTCCAGCAGATCCTTGATATCCTCTTCGCGCGAGGCGATGAGCGAACGGAGGTTCAGGCGCAATTTTTCCAGCACAGCCTCGTCCACAATGCCGTTGCTGTCTATCAGGTGGCAGAAGAGCCCATAGTGTTCGATGGTTTCCAGATTCTTTTCCGACACCGTGATGTGGCGTGTGCCACTCAGATTGGTTTGTATAGAATACGTTTTCATTTTTCTTGTATGTTGTTTTAGGATTGAACGGGAGCAAAGATAAGTCATTCTGCTAAAGAAGCACAGAAAAGTATGTTAATCTGTGTAATTTTCCCGAAAACGCGTATCTTTGCATTATGAAAGAGTATAGACTGACCGACTGGCTGCCCACCACCAAGAAGGAAGTGGAATTACGCGGGTGGGACGAATTGGATGTGATTTTGTTCAGTGGCGATGCCTATGTGGACCACCCCTCGTTTGGAGCGGCGGTCATCGGGCGTATCCTCGAAGCAGAAGGACTTCGGGTGGCTATTGTTCCCCAACCCAACTGGCGTGATGACTTGCGCGACTTCAAGAAGCTGGGGCGACCCCGCTTGTTTTTTGGCGTTAGTGCCGGGTGCATGGACTCCATGGTCAACCGCTATACCGCCAACAAGCGCCTGCGTAGCGATGATGCCTACACGCCCGATGCGCGTCCGGACATGCGTCCGGAGTATCCCTCTATTGTCTACACGCAAATCCTGAAACGGCTTTTCCCCGACGTGCCCGTCATATTGGGCGGTATCGAGGCCAGCATGCGCAGGTTGACACACTATGATTATTGGCAAGACCGCTTGCGCCCCAGCATCCTGCTGGATAGCGGTGCGGACCTCATCATCTACGGCATGGGCGAGAAGCCTGTCATGGAATTGGCTCGCCGGATAACTCCCTATACGCCTTCATCCGCTTTGCTATCTTTGGCAAGTGATGTCCCCCAAGTCGCTTACTTGGCAGATGATGTCCCTGTAAGCGAGGAAGACGTCCTGCTTCACTCGCACGAAGAGTGCCTGCAAGACAAGCGCAAACAGGCTGCGAATTTTCGTCACATCGAGGAGGAGAGCAACAAGTACGAAGCCCGCCGCATCCTGCAACGCGTGGCGAAGCGCACGGTGGTGGTCAATCCGCCTTATCCGCCTCTGACGGAAGCCGAGCTGGATCATTCGTTCGACTTGCCCTATACCCGTCTGCCACATCCCAAGTATAAGGGCAAGCGTATTCCTGCGTATGACATGATCAAGTTCTCCGTCAATATCCATCGCGGATGTTTCGGAGGATGCGCATTCTGTACCATCTCTGCCCACCAAGGCAAGTTCATCGTCAGCCGCTCCAAGGAAAGCATCTTGCGCGAGGTGAAGGCCATCATGGAGCTTCCCGACTTCAAAGGCTATCTGAGCGATCTGGGTGGACCCAGCGCCAATATGTACCGCATGAAAGGACGGGACGAAAAGCTGTGCCGCAAGTGCAAGCGTCCTTCGTGTCTCCATCCTGCGGTATGTCCCAACCTGAATGCTGATCATCGCCCGTTGCTTGATATTTACCGCACGGTGGATGCCTTGCCGGGTATCAAGAAGTCGTTCATCGGGAGCGGTGTGCGCTATGACCTGCTCTTGCACACGTACAAGGAACCCGAACTGAATGAAGCCGCCCGCGACTATACACGCCAGCTCATCACTCGGCACGTCAGTGGACGGCTTAAGGTGGCTCCCGAACATACCTCCGATCGCGTGCTTCGCATCATGCGCAAGCCTTCGTTTCAGTTGTTTGAAACTTTCAAGAAGTTGTTCGACCGTATCAATCAAGAGGCAGGACTTCGTCAGCAGCTCATCCCATATTTCATTTCCAGTCATCCGGGATGTCGTGAGGAAGACATGGCAGAGCTGGCCGTCATTACCAAGCGGTTGGATTTCCATCTGGAGCAAGTACAAGACTTCACGCCCACTCCCATGACGGTATCTACCGAAATTTGGTACACGGGTTATCATCCCTATACGATGGAGCCGGTATTCTGTGCCCGTAGCAAACAAGAGAAGTTGGCGCAACGTCTGTTCTTCTTCTGGTACAAGCCCGAGGAGCGGCGTGCCATCCTCAACGAGTTGCGTCGCATAGGTCGGCAGGATCTCATAGACCAACTCTACGGGAAACCCAGAAGATAGGCGGAATGAGAAGGAGTTTTCGTAATTTGGAGGGCTCCATTGATTAATTAGCATTTATTCATTTATTATAAGGTTAAGATTCTATATATGTATACAGTAATCAAACGCTTGGAAATATCAGCTGCCCATAGCCTTAGGCTCTCTTATCCTAGCAAATGTGAGAATTTGCATGGCCACAATTGGATTATCACCATTTGTTGCCGGGCCAGTGAGTTGAATGCCGACGGGATGGTGACTGATTTTACCCATATCAAGGAACTGGTGCAAGGCCAGTTGGATCATCGCAACCTGAATGAGGTATTGCCTTTCAATCCGACAGCGGAAAATATCGCTCGTTGGATTTGTGACCGGGTGGAGCATTGCTATCGGGTGGAAGTACAAGAATCGGAAGGAAATATAGCCATCTATGAGAAAGATTAACGAGATATTCTATAGTTTGCAAGGCGAAGGGTATCACACGGGTACACCGGCGACCTTCGTTCGTTTCTCCGGTTGCAACCTGAAGTGTCCTTTTTGTGATACGCGCCACGAAGAGGGCGTAGGCATGAGCGATGAGGAAATCCTGCACGAGGTCGTGCGTTATCCGGCCCACATGGTGATATTGACGGGCGGGGAACCCTCTCTATGGATAGATGAGGCGCTCATCAGCCATTTGCATGAGGCAGGGAAGTATGTCTGCATCGAAACCAACGGGACACATGCTTTGCCCCGCGGCATTGACTGGGTGACGTGTTCGCCCAAGGTGGGGGGCACTGTAGTGCTGGACAGGATGAATGAAGTCAAAGTGGTGTACGAAGGACAAGATCTTACGCCTTACGAATCCTTGCCTGCGCAGCACTTCTTTTTGCAACCTTGTTCGGGGTTGAACATCCCGGAAACGGTGGCTTGCGTGTTGGCTCATCCGCGATGGCGGCTCAGTCTCCAAACGCATAAGTTGATAGACATCAGGTAGAATACATGAAAGGAGGAAACATGAAAATGAAAAAGAGCATTGCAGGTTTGTTGTTCGCAATGTTGAGTTTGTGCGGTGTGGTGCAGGCGCAAGAGCCGGACACGTTGACAATGGAGGATAAAACCTATGGCTTGTTGAATCTTTCTGTAGCCAATATGCGTTCGGAGCCTGATTTTTCTTCGGAGATGATTACTCAAGGCTTGTTGGGAATGCCGGTGCGTGTGCTTCAGGAGAAGACGTGGCTACGCATTCAGACACCGGACCGTTACAAAGGCTGGGTACATCCGGCAGGTGTGCATAGGGTGTCTCTCGAAGAGCTGGAGGCATGGAACCGGGCAGAGAAAATTGTTGTGACCGCTCATTATGGTTTTGTGTATGCCGAGCCGCATGACGATGCGCTGCCCGTCTCTGATGTCGTGGCAGGTGATCGTTTGAAATGGGAAGGAACGAAAGGACATTATTATCGGGTGTCCTATCCTGATGGCCGTCAAGGATATATCCGCAAGTCCCTCTCGAAACCTGAACACGAATGGCGCCGCACGTTGAAGCAAGATGCCGCCAGCATACTCCACACGGCACATACGCTGATGGGCGTCCCCTACCTGTGGGCGGGAACTTCTTCCAAGGGGGTGGATTGCAGCGGCTTTGTGCGTACGGTGCTTTTCATGCACGACATCATTATCCCGCGTGACGCTTCGCAGCAAGCCTACGTCGGGCAACATATTGACATTGCTCCCGATTTCTCCAATTTGGAGCCGGGGAACCTCGTCTTCTTCGGACGTAAGGCTACAGAGGAGCAGAAAGAGCGGGTGACGCACGTCGCCTTCTACATCGGCAACAAGCGTTTCATACATTCCCAAGGCAACGTGCATGTCAGCAGCTTTGACCCTTCGGACGAGCTGTTTGATGAATTCAATCTCAACCGCCTGTTGTTCGCCACGCGCATATTACCTTATATTAATAAGGCACCTCTGTTGGAAACGACAGAGACGAATGAATTTTATCGATAAATGGGAATTTATGTGCGCGGAGCGCACAATGGTCAATGGTTAATGATAAATGACTAATAGGCTGTACATGAGCCATTTTTTGTCACGTATTAACCATTAACCATTTATCATTAACCATTGCGGGCAAAGCCCGCTAAATTATCATTAGTAGCTCAACTTCACCCCGGCAAAGTAAGAGCGCGGCAATCCGGGACCATAAATGTATCCTGAGTCGCGCAACTTGCCTTGGTCAAAATCCTTTTGATAAGCATTGAACAGATTTTGCACACCGGCATTTACCTGGAGTGTGATGTCCTTATAGACCGTGAAGTCGTAGGATACCTTGAGATTCATCTCCCAAAAGTCAGGTGTCTTGTCAGCACGGTCTTTTTCGATATAGCCGGCACGGTGCTCCACCAACATGCTGCCCGTATAGGTGCCGGACAGGGCGATGCTCAAGGGTTTCAGCGGGTTGTACGTCAGTGTCATGTAGCCGTAGGTGTCCGGCGTGCGGAAGATGCGCTTCTCCATGGGGACGGTCTCGTCATCGCTCCATTGGCGGGCTTCCTTGTATTCAGCCTTTTGCAGAGTGACTCCGGCTTGAAGTTGAAGCGAGTTCAGCCAGGCCAACCGCCCCTCCAACGTCACTCCATAGACACGGGCGCCTTTCTCGTTGTAGCGTTCGTTCTTCAGGATGCCGTTCTCCGTGCCCAGTTCGCGCAGGGCAAACACGTCAGACAAATCGGTGAAGAAGCCTTCGAGCAGCAGGTTGGCTTGCAAGCCTCCCCAGCGACGGTACATGTCGGCAGAGAGACTGAAGCTGCGGGACTTCTCTTCGCGCAAGTCTTCGGCCAGCTGAATCATGGATACATTGCCGCCCACGTTCTCGATGTGCAAGTCCTCGTCGAAGGCTTGCGGGGCGCGGAAGCCCACCGAGTAACTGGCACGCAGGTTGATGTCTTTGGTCGGATTGAAACGTAGGTTGACACGCGGGCTGAAGATGACGTGATCCAGCAAGTTGTGTTTGTCCAGGCGTCCGCCTATCAAGAAGCTCCATTGTTCGTTCTTCCACTCGTTTTGCAGGAAAGCTCCCACGATGCGCACCGTCTGGTCGATGGTGCGGTGGTAGCCCCACATGTTGTCGTGCATGGCGTCCTCGTTGTACTCCACACCGCCGGTCAGATCGGCAGGCAGGAAGAGGCAGCGGTCAAAGTGGTAGACATATTGCGAGCCGACCACCCAAGTCAAGTCCTTGGTCGAGCCGTAAGCATCCAGCGAGTGATCTCCCCCGTAATAGCTGTCGCGGTCAATGTGCTGCATGGAGGCATAGACGTTCAGGCGGTGCTTCTCGTTGGGCGAGAAGTAGTCAAATTTGAGGCTACCGTTGTTGATGCTGTGTTCGGTTTGCTCGGTGATGTCTGTCTCGTGGGGCGGGAGATCGAGCAGGTTGCCTCCGCGGCGGAATTCCTGCAGGTGGTGGTACTCGAAGGTCAGCTTGGAGTAGGTGCTGGTCTTAAGGAACGAGCGGAAGCCTACCGTCTGGTTGTGCAGCTTGGGCAACTCCGTGAAGCCGTCTCCGTCATAGTCGAAGGCGCTGCGTGCCCGGTTCTGTCCGAAGACGTAGATGCCGGCCTTGTGGTTGTCCGTCACCAGCGAGGCATTCAGCGTGGTGTTGTTGTCCCACGTGGACAGTCCGCCTACGCCCATGAGGGTATGTCCCAATTGGGCGGAATTGCGCAGGGGTTCCTTGGTAATGATGTTGATGGTGCCTGCGATGGCTGATGCCCCGAACAATGCCGAACCGCCTCCGCGCATCACCTCCACACGTTCAATCATGTTGGCGGGTATCTGCTCCAGCCCATACACGCCGGCCAAGGCGCTGAACACCGGGCGCGAGTCTATCAATATCTGCGTGTAGGGACCGTCCAGGCCGTTGATGCGCACCTGCTGGAAGCCGCAGTTCTGGCAATTGTTCTCCACGCGTACGCCCGGCTGGAAGTTCAGTCCTTGCGCCAGCGTGGTGGAGTTGGTCTGCTCGAACAGCTTGACATCCATCACATTGACCAGTGTGGGCGCCATGCGGCGGGTGGTTTCGTTGCGGTTGGCCGTCACCACCACGCCATCCAGGGACACGAGGTCTTCCTCCAGTTCGAAGTTCTCTTCCAGTGTGACGCCTTTTTTCAGTACGACGCGGCGCGTCACGGTCTTGTAGCCCACGGCGCTGACCTGCATCTCGAATTCTCCTTCGGGCAGGTTTTTCAGGAAATAGTGCCCCGTGGGGTCAGTCAGCGTGCCGATGGTCGTACCCTTCAAGGCCACGGTGATGTAGGATAAATGTTCTTGGGTATGTTTCTCCAACACGTGTCCCACGATGTTGGCATCCGAATCCTTCAGGTCTTCGGCAAAAGTAGAGGAGGGCAGTCCTGCGCATAGCAGGGCTACCATGAGAGTTATGTATAGTTTCATGTTTCTTCTTTTTTTAATTAAATGCTGATTGATTGGGTTGATTCCCGTGTTCGTCGGCAGGGTTAAGCCCAGTCCTTGCAGCCAAGGACTCCAGTCCTTCTACTGCAAGGACTCCAATCCTCGGCTGCAAGGACTGTAGTCCTCCGTTGCAAGGACTGGACGTAGTGGGGCATAACGGTGTGAATGCCGCCACAACGGGTTGTTCCATTTGTCGTGGAATGCACGACTTGTTCAGAAGACACAATAAGGTGGTGCGCGCAGCCGGATGCCATCCTCTGTCTGCGGCAGGCGCAGGTGTATGGTGCGGGGAATGGCCAATACGCCCAAGAGGATGCAGAAGCACTGCACGATCGGTTCCAGCGAAGGAATTGCCGATGTGGTGTAATGGTCGAGGATTAGGATGGTCTCTGCCTCGGCCTGCGAGTGCTGGTGGTTGGTTTTGAATGGATGGGAGTGTACCATAATGACCCCGTTCACCACGTGCGTGTGGGTGAACAAGGTAATCCCTCCCCAATACAGGATGAATATCAGGGGCAGGGCGAACTTTATGATACGACGTAACTTCTCCAAAAATGAACGCAGTTAATCGGTTTCGGGGGGCAAAGATACTACAAAAATGCGAATGTCCACATCTTGTGGTCTGTATATGAATCCTCTCTGAGGGGTATTTTATGATTTTAACGTGCTCTGGGTAGAATGAGCGCCTATTTATGAAAAAAGCATGATTGTTTTTTTTGTATTAATGAAAGTTTTCATAACTTTGTGCAATCTAATTAAAATGATATTATCCCTGTATGTGAATTTAAATAATTGATTGTTTAACTCCTTAAATGATACCATGCCTATGCCATAAAAGATATTAAAAACAAAATTCACTTGATAAGTGATCCACATCTTGATGATGCTTTTTTATTTATAGTAAGACAGTTCTGTTTAGAATTCACAGGTAAAGTGAATTCATTAATCATCCTAATCAAAAATTTATGCTAAAGAATTACAAATCTATTGCCATGATGCTGTTCTTGGGCTCATTGTCCGTGGGAACAGCTAATGCGACGCCTGCCGAGTTGAAGGTAGACGGTACGAATGTGGTGCAACAAGCCGGGACTTGTACCGGTGTGGTAAAGGATGCCAATGGGGAGGCCGTCATCGGTGCCTCGGTGGCTGTAAAGGGAACGACAACCGGTTCCATAACGGATTTGGACGGTAAATTCTCCATCGCAAATATCAAGGAAGGAGAAACCTTGACCATCAGTTATATTGGGTATACAACCCAGGAAGTGGTTTGGAAAGGACAACCCCTGAATATCGTATTGAAAGAAGATACCGAAGTGCTGGACGAGGTGGTCGTATTGGCTTATGGTGTCAAGCAAAAACGCGGTAAATTGACCAACTCTGTGTCATCCGTTTCCGATGAAACCCTGACCAAGGGTTCGTATGGTGATCCTGCACAGGCGTTGGTAGGTGCTGTTGCTGGTTTGAAGGTGCAACAGACTTCCGGTTTTGCCGGTTCGACGCCGAGCATCACCCTCCGTGGCGGTACCAGTTATAATGGTACGGGTGAACCGTTGGTTGTAGTGGACGGACAAATCCGCACGGATGGTCTGAGCGACTTGAACTCCAACGACATCGAGTCCATGGAGGTGATGAAGGATGCCGGCGCGACGGCCATCTATGGTGCCCGTGCAGCGAACGGTGTAATCCTTGTGACGACCAAGCAAGGTAAAGAAGGAAAGGCGCAGATTAATTTCAACATGAAGGTCGGCGCGCAGTATTATGATCCCGGCTATGAGATGATGGATGCCGGAGGCTATATTTACTGGATACGCCGGGCATACGCCAATTCTTCCTGGGCACCCCAAGGTAACTTGAACTCCAATGCCCAAGGATATGGTATCGGCGCCACGGAACTGTCCGAAAGCAGCCAGTACAATATACTGCGGTACACGGGTTCCGAATACCAACAAAACCTGATCAACAATCATGGGTGGAGCGTGATGGACGACCCGGTGAGCGACGAACAGATCCTGTACAAGGGGACCGACATCACTGACTACAACATGCAAAGCCCGGCCATCTCGCAGGAGTATAACCTGAGCTTCTCCGGCGGTAACGAGCGGGGCAAGTATTATGCCGGCTTGGGCTACTATGATGCCGACGGTATACCTATCAGCTCTTTCTACAAGCGTTATTCGTTCTCGTTCTCCGGCAGCTACAAGATAGCCAAATGGCTGGAGGCAAGTTCCATCTTCAACTACAACCGTGCCAACTGGCAGAACGGTCCAGGCGTCATCGGCAGCGACTATTCCCGCTACTTCGGCCGTGCCCTGAGTATGCCTCCTACGGTGCGTTTCGAAGACGAGGAAGGCAACCTGTTGCTGGGTATCGACCGCGATTTGAACTCAAACTTCCTGTTCCAAAATGACCGGTTCGACCGTGACTACCAGACCGACAAGTTCAACATGACGCAAACCTTGCAGGCCACCTTGTTCGACGGCTTCACGTTGCGCGGTACCATGGCCTGGAGCTACAGCGAATATGTGGCCGAGACCTTCAATCACGATTACGTGACCAACCAGGCCGGGACGGCCGTCAACACGACACGTTCGTCGCAGGCCGAATTCTACCGCTACTTCAACCAGACGTACAACCTGGTGGCTAACTATGACAAGCAGTTTGGCGACCACACCGTGAGCGGCATGTTGGGCATGGAGTTCTGGGATAAACAATATAAACAGTTCTATGCCGCCGGACAAGAGGCACCGACCGGTGATTTTGGCGACTTGGGCTATACCTCGACGGAAGCCGGCAAGCGCAGTGTGGACTCTGCCCACAACCGCGAGCGCATCATGTCCTACTTCGGACGTTTCCAATACGACTACCTGGGCCGCTACATCTTGGCCTTTACGTTCCGTGAGGACGGATATTCCCGCTTGATCAACAACCGGTGGGGTTTCTTCCCCGGCGTATCCGCAGGCTGGATTTTCTCCGAAGAAAACTTCTATTCGCCCTTGCGCGACATTGTGAACTATGGTAAGTTGCGTGCCAGCTTTGGTGTCAACGGTAGCATCGATACGAACTATATCGGCATTTACACGTTGCACGGTGCCTATCAATCGTACCTGTATAACGGTTCTTATGGTTTCCGCTTGAACACATTGCCCAATCCGGACCTGCGCTGGGAGAAGACCCGCACGGCTGAAGTCGGCTTGGACTTGGGTTTCCTGAACAACCGCTTCACCTTGGGCTTCACGTTCTACGACCGCGTGACGTCGGATAAGTATGCCAGCATGCCGTTGCCGCCCACGAGTGGTTGGAGCTCCATTACCAACAACAACGGTAAGTTCCGTAACCGAGGCATCGAAATCGACATCAATGCCAACCTGCTGAAGATTAAGGATTTCAGCTGGACCTTGGGCGCCAATATCGCCTATAACAAGAACACGGTGGTCCAATTGCCTGATAATGGCTTGGAGAGAAACCGTCAGAGTGCTACAGAGATCTACACGGGCAATGGGGATGAGACGACGTTCGTAGGCGGACTACAGGAAGGCATGACCCCGTATGATGTGATTGTCGGTTACGGCGTGGAGAAGATGGTGCGTTCGGAGGCTGACTTGGTGGATGGCTATTGCGACATTTCACAAGGACAAGCAGTTTACTATGGTCCCAAGGGGCTTCAAAGATTGCAGGAAGAAGGCTGGACGGGCAACGCCTACGAGCTGGCTCCCGGCGACTTGATGTTCGAGGATATCAATGGGGACGGCGTGATTGACTCTTACGACCGCAAGGTCATCGGCCATACGACTCCGAAGTGGAATGGCGGTTTCAACACGACATTCAGTTGGAAGGGCCTGTCGCTCTACCTGCGCACCGATTTCGGCTTAGGTTTTGACAGCTATGACGGTATCCGCCAGTGGTTCAACGGTTGTGCACAAGGTAATTACAACATGACTACCGACATTTGGGATTCCTGGACTCCGGAGAATCCGAATGCCAAGTATCCGCGCTACGACTATGCCGACCAGTTGGGCAAGAACAACTACGTCCGCACCTCCGAATATTGGATAACGAAAGGTAATTACCTGGCCTTCCGCGAGCTGCAACTGTCCTACACCTTGCCGACCAACATCTGCAACAAGTTCCACTGCCAAGGTCTGACGGTATCTGTAACCGGTCAGAACCTGGGATACTGGACCAGCAGCGCCACGCCCATTCCGGACTACGTACAGTTTACTGATGGAAATACCAGTGGTAACGGTGGTACCTACGCACTGCCCCGCACCGTTCTCTTCGGACTCAATATTACCTTCTAAATGTTTGTCTCACTTAACTGAAATATACGACAATGAAAAGAAATAAATTGTTTACGCTGGCCTCCGCAGCCTTGATTTCGGCCGGAATGGGTCTGTCTTCCTGCTCGGACTGGCTGGACCTTTCTCCTATAGATTATTATGGCGCCGGCAATTTCTGGCAAACGGAAGACCAGGCCATGGGTAACCTGACTGCCATTATGAACGCATTCCGCAGTTCCTCGTTCCAGACCCTGATTCTGTATGGTGAAATGCGAGGAGGTGCCTATACTACGTTTGACGGCGGTTCTGACGGTTCCAGCCTTTATCAAGGAACCCTGCGTACCCAGAACCTGTCGCAGACCAACTATGGCATTGGCAATTTCGGCGGTTACTGGCAGCAGATAGGAGCACTGAACCTGTTCATCGCCAATGTGGAGAATGCCAATTACTTCTCTGACGAAGATACTAAGAATTACTGTCTGGGCATGGCTTTTGGCATGCGTGCCTATTATTATTTCGTGATGTACCGGGCGTATGGCGGAGTGCCTTTGCGCCTGACGCCGGAGGTAGAAAACGGCAACTACGACCAGAGCGCGCTGTATTTGGCCCGTGCCACGGCTTCCGAAACAATGACCCAGATTAAGTCTGACGTCAACCGTTCGCTGGAATACTTCGGCAACCAGACTTCTTTCAACTTCAACGGACGCAGTTCTGATGCCAAGTACTATTGGTCCAAGGCTGCCAGCGAGATGCTGGCCGGCGAAATCTATCTGTGGAATGCCAAGGTGGCCACCGGCGACCAACCGGCCACCCCTGCTGACCTGACCACAGCCAAGGAACATTTCACCAATGTGTTGCAGGATTACAACCTGGAACTTCAGGATAATTTTGCCGATGTGTTCAGCCCCGCCAACAAGCAGAACTCGGAAATCATCTTCGCGATGCCGTATGACGAGAACGAGGCTACCAATGGCAATTTGCAGTATTACATGTACTCCACCAACTCCGGTTCTACGATTGGTGCCGGTTATGATAGCGACGGCAACTTGTGGGGTAACCCGATAATGGTGGCGCAGACCCAGCATCGTTACCAATATGCCAATGCCTTGTGGTACCAGTTCGATGCCGAAGATACGCGCCGGGATACCACGTTCGTCACCTCTTGGCACGACCAGGCTGCCACACAGCTGCGCGGCACGTTCGTTACCAAGAATCTGGGCAGTGTCCTGTCTACTACAGGTTTTCACTGCTACAACGGCGACCAGCCGGTCTATCGCTTGCCGTTGGCCTACCTGTCATTGGCCGAGATTGCCAATATGGAAGGCGACAATGCGTCGGTGGAATATTATGTGAATTTGGTTCGTGAACGTGCGTATGGTGACAATTGGGATCGTGCCGTGTATGGCTATACCGCCGGTACCTTCGTGCAGAATGAGGTGGCCATCTTGCATGAGAAAGACAAGGAATTCGTGCAGGAAGGACAACGCTGGTATGATGTGCGCCGCATGACTGTTGACCCTGCTTGCGGGGAAACGGACCATCTGTTGTTCCATGAAGAAGGACACATCGCTTATGGACTGACTATCACAGAAAACATGAAAGAGTTGTCCGATGCGCCTTGGGGAACGGGAGAGGGACAAAAAATACCGCCTGAGATTGTGGTGGAACCGATTCTTTCCCCGACCTTGGCCTACCGTGCTTTGTGGCCGCTGAGCTCGTCAGACCTGAGCAATGACCCCGAGTTGACACAAACCCCCGGATACGAGATGTCGGAAGAAGGTGAGTAAAAATTTCTTTTTGAGCTGAGAATATTCACTATTTCTGAATAGCAGATTCAATTTGTGATTTCTTCACGCTTGTTCCTGTTGCCCCGGCAATAGGACGGGCGTGAAGTTTTTTATGAAATGGCTGTCCGCAATTCACTCATGCGCCTCATCTCACTTTGCTGTTTGATGGAATGCGGACTTTTCGCTATATTTGTTGTAATCAGGTAGGTTTTATTTGACTATCAACAGATTGGATAAAACTCGCACGAGAACGGGCAATGGATAAGAAAAAGCCGGACTGTTCCGAACCGCCATATTTCTCATGCTTTCA
>JAHLFO010000147.1 GCA_018883785.1 Candidatus Bacteroides intestinipullorum | reverse complement strand
GTGAGTACGGACAATATAAGCGAGAATTATCTCAACTGGACACCGGGAAGCACAAGAGGGTACATCACGGCTTACAACCTCGGTCCAAAACCTCTTGCATCCGACGAAAACGAAACTTCACTCGCCAGTTTCGCCGCACTTGTCATTCCGCAAACAGTGAAGGAGAATGAATACTATCTTGTCATTAATAATAGGAGTGAATATTCGTGTTATGCATCAAAGGACATTGTTTGGAATGCAGGCCATTCCTATACCTATGAGGTAACTATCACAAAAGAGAGCGGAGTGTGGGTTAATAATGTCAGCGTTTCGCCTTGGACACCACAGGATGGTGGCAGCTTGGAAACTGAATAACTGTAAGAAACAAGAGAACATATAAACCTAAGTTCAACCCTAAAAATTGAAAGGACATGAAAGTATTGATTGACAACGGGCACGGTTCTGACACTCCGGGGAAACGCTCTCCGGACGGACGTTTGAGAGAATATGCATACACCCGCGAAATAGCGGACAGATAGGAGGGGAAGCCCCTCTCCAGTTCTCCCCCGTAGGGAGGGAGAATAAGCTTACGCGTTCTTTGACAGGTTGGAAAACGAGAGACTTCTTCGAAAATATCCACTTTTATGGTGGAATGTCGGGAATAAGCGTTATCTTTGCGAAGTGAATCAGAAATAGCAAATCATGGAAATACACTTCGATAAAGAATACTTGCGCCAGCTATATGAGGACGGAAAGACGACAGACAAGAAATATCGCTTTCAGCCTCATATCATCGCACGCTATCAGCTGCGTGTCAAGGTGCTGGAACAAGCCGCAGGCGTAGAAGAACTCTACCCTCTCCATTCATTGCACTACGAAGTGCTGAAAGGAGACAAAGCGGGTATTTCCTCCATCCGGGTAAACGACCAGTACCGCATCGAGTTCACGGTGAAGCAAGTTGCGGCTGAAACAGTCGTGACGATTTGCAACATATTGGAATTGTCGAACCATTATAAATAGGAGATATGAACATGGGAAAATATACTTGCCAGCGCCCCGTACATCCGGGTGAACTGCTCAAGGAAGAAATCGAGAGCCGGGGCTTGCCGCAGACACGCCTCGCCGCACAAACGGGCATATCCTATAAGATCCTGAACGACATCCTCAACTGCCGCCGCCCGCTCACCACCTCTACAGCGATGCTGTTCGAGGCAGCGTTGGGCATCAGTGCAGGACTGTTGATGCGGATGCAACTTGACTACAACATGCAGCAGGCCACTCGCGACACGTCTTTCATGGAACGGCTTGCCCAAGTGAGGAAATTCGCAGCCATGCTTTGACGCTTATTGTCAAGAAAGTTTCTCGTCCCGCCCTCTCCCCGCAAGGAGGAGGGCGGGACGCTTGTTTTCCAGCCAGCCAGCCTTCTCCGACCCCTCCCGTGGATGGTAAAGGGACGAAATGAAAAGAGATAAGTATAACAACCAAATAAAAAAACAGAAATATGACAAGGAACAAGACTTTGATAAAAGGCTTTGCACTGGCGGTACTCCTGCCCCTCTTTGCGGCGTGCAGCAGCGAGGACGACAATCCTGTGCAGGGCGGAGAACCGCAAGAGGTGCAGGTAAGCATCGGCACACGTGCCACTACTGACGGAAATGAATGGACATGGCAGAATGGTGATGCGATAAATCTATATGTGATGGGTTATGGCAGTACCTCTCCGACGACCAGGACTTTGACATACATCAATGGAGCATCATGGACCACATTCAATGTCACACTGCCAGCCACCGTGGAAGCTTGTTATCCGGCAACGGCAACGCTGACATCGTTCACCATTCCCGAGAACCAAGTCGCGGGCATCGCCGCGGCGGACTATATGACTACCGCTTCAAGCCAACAGCTTAACGGCACCAACCTTTCGCTGACATTGGAGCACCGCCTCTGCAAAGTCACCGTGACCATCGACGATTACGAGGATTATACAGCAGCCATTCCAACGGTAAGTGACGAACGCATTAAAAGCTATCCGACCGTGTCTTACAACAATGGCAACTGGACGGGAACAGGAACGGCGGTTACGGACATCATTCCGCTCAAGACCGCAAGCAATATGGACGGGTATCACACCTACCAAGCCATCGTTGCACCGGCATCGTCCTATTTCCCCTTTATGACCTTAATGGTAAACGGGAAAGACCGGACGGTGAACTGCAAACAGGCACTGGTCAGCGGAAACGCCTATACCTTCAACCTAACGGTAAGGAATCCGGACGCGACTACTCGCTCCGCCGGTACATCGGACTACGAGCTGGAACTGGTGGAGGTGAGGGATCTGAATGAAGAATAATACCCCATGCAAGGGGTATCACAACACCCCATGCATGGGGTACCTGAAGGGGTCATGCATGGGGTATCTGAAGGGGGCATGCATGGGGTATCTGAAGGGGGCATGCATGGGGTATAGCAAACCATATTTATAAACCTTAAAACCGAAAGTAGTATGTTAGAATTTGAAGTGAAATCAAAGGTTCAGCCTGTGGGCGAACGCAAGGGACAGACAGTGTATTACGCACAAGTGAAGTCGCAACAGAAATTGACGAACAAGATGCTTATAGAGCGCATCGTGCGCGAAACCTCGTTGTCGGAAGGCGACGTGAAAAACGCGCTGATAAGCCTCTCCAACGTGGTGTGCGAAGCCCTCGAAATGGGCATGAGCGTGGACCTCGCCGAGTTGGGCAACCTGCGCGTCTCCGTCCCCTCCAAGATGATGGACACGGCTGCGGAGGTCACGGCAAAGGATGCGCTGAAGACCCCGAAAATCGTCTTCACGCCCAAGCAGAAGATGCGCGATGCCGCCAACAAGGTGGAACTGAGCATTGACAAGGGCACGGTAACCACGTCATCCTCCGGCGGCACGTCCGGAGGCGACGGCGAAGGCAGTGATGGTTCTTTCGGCTAAGCCGGGCATTAGGAACAGAGTGACCGGCGACATTCTCGTTCCGCCCCCTCTCCCCGCAGGAGAAGGGCGGGACGCTCGTTTTCTGCCCAGTCTGGGAATAATGGGAAGTGTTGTGTGCTTAAAAAAGAAAAAACCGTGTGAACTTACGGACTGCGTTTTGCGGATATTCGGATTGAAATGCTTACTTTTGCGGCCGAATTGGAGAAATATGCTAACTTAAAACGATAAAAGTATGAAAAAAGTAAGAGCAGCCATCGTCGGTTATGGCAATATCGGGCACTATGTGCTCCAGGCTTTGCAAGCGGCACCGGACTTCGAGATTGCCGGTGTAGTGCGTCGTGCCGGTGCGGAGAACCGTCCCGCAGAACTGAATGACTATCCCGTGGTGAAAGACATCGAGGAACTGAATGACGTGGACGTGGCCATCCTCTGCACGCCTACCCGCAAAGTGGAGGAATATGCCAAGAAGATCCTGGCCATGGGCATCCATACCGTGGATAGCTTTGACATCCACACCGACGTGCCCGCCCTGCGCCACACACTGAATGAGGTGGCCAAGGCACACCAGACGGTGTCCATCATCTCTGCCGGATGGGATCCGGGCAGCGACTCGGTGGTGCGTACCCTGCTGGAAGCCATCGCTCCGAAAGGCATCACATACACCAACTTCGGCCCGGGCATGAGCATGGGTCACACCGTGGCCGTGAAGGCAGTGGAAGGCGTGAAGGCAGCCCTGTCCATGACGATTCCTGTGGGGACGGGCATACACCGCCGCATGGTATACATTGAGTTGGAGGAGGGATATGAGTTTGATAAAGTGGCTGCCGCCATTAAGGCCGATCCCTATTTCGTGAATGACGAGACGCACGTGATGCAGGTGCCCAGCGTGGATGCCCTGCTGGACATGGGGCATGGCGTGAACCTGACGCGCAAGGGCGTGTCCGGCAAGACGCAGAACCAGTTGTTTGAATTCAACATGCGCATCAATAATCCGGCCCTGACGGCTCAGGTGTTGGTTTGTGTGGCCCGCGCCGCCATGCGTCAGCAGTCCGGCTGCTACACAATGATTGAAGTGCCCGTCATCGACCTGCTGCCGGGTGAGCGCGACGAGTGGATTGGTCACTTGGTCTGATGGAATGAGGAACTAAAAATGAAGAATTTCCGTATCCACCCAAAACGTGATGCAAACGGAAATTCTTCATTTTTCATTTTTAGTTCTTCATTTTTCAGTCGTCAATGTCCACTACGCGCATCTGCTTGTCGAAGGTAATCTCCCAGCGGTTGGAGAGCTTGATTTCCCATCCGCGCGAGTCGCGTTCAATTTGCAGGATTTGTGCATCGGGATAGGTAGTCTTCACATACTCTGCGATAGCTGCGGGAACAATCTGTGCGGGTACTCCCGTCTGGCGGCAACGTACTTCTGTCCATTCGCCCGACTTGTCAAATTCGGCCTTGTCGCCATTGTTAAATACCACTTCATAACTCTTGCTGAACAGCTCGGTGTCTTGCGTAGCCAGGGCCACTTTGGCATCCTTGAAATACGTGGTGAGGAATGTCTGCGCCTTGGCGGGAAGTTGGTTCACCTGTACGGGCTTGTCATTGTCGGCCATTACCATTGTGCTCACTGCGAACATTGCTACTACTGCTAAAACTAACTTTTTCATAATGCTTGTTTTTTAAGGGTGAATACTCTAAGTTGTTTTCTTTTCGTACTGCAAAGGTCGGCAGCGAATTTGGAAAGAAACTGGAAGATTCAGCTTTTTCGGAAAAAAATCCCTATTTACCGTTTTATCTTCATCCAGTTCCCCTTCTCCAGGCGGATGAGGAAGATGATGCCGCGGAAGCAAAGCTCGATGCACATGGCCAGCCAGACGCCGTTCAAGCCCATGACCGGTGCCAAGGCGGCAGCGAGGGTGAGGCGCACGGCCCAGATGCTGAAGAAATTCATCAGGCACGGCACCAGCGTGTTGCCCGCACCGACAAACACGCCGTAGGCCACGATGGCAGCCGCAAACATCGGTTCGGCAAAAGCCTCGATACGCAGGGCTTCCACTCCCAGGCGTTGCACTTCAAAGTCGGGCGTCATGGAGCTCATGATGAGGGGGGCACCCACGTAGAGTACGACACCCATCACGGCCATCACGGCGATGCCCATGCCCACCGTGATGTGGGCGAAGCGGCGCGTTAGGTCCTTGCGGCCTGCACCCAGGCTCTGTCCGACCAGCGTAGTGGCGGCATCGGCGATGCCATAGCCCGGCATGTAGCAGAGGCTTTCGGCGGTGATGCCGAAGGAGTTGGCTGCGATGGCAAACACGCCCAGTGGAGCCACGATGACCGTTGTCATGATTTGCGCCCCGCAAATGACCACGTGCTCCACGCCCATGGGCAAGCCGATATGTAGGGCCTTGCGTAGGGTGGATGCTGCGGGCAGGAAGCTGCCCCGCTCGCCGGTCAGGCGCAAGTCGTTGGAGCGAGTGACCAGGTAGCCCATCATCAGGCCGGCTACTACCAGTTCGGCTAACGCTGTGCCCAGTGCTGCGCCGGTCACGCCCAGTCCTGCGCCGGGAAGGTGCAAGGACAGGCCAAGCCATTCCACCTCTCGTGTGGGGAAGATGAGGAAGAAGTTGAATACCACGTCCAAGGCACACATCAGCACGTTCAGCATGCCCGGTACGCGCATGTTGCCGCTACAGCGCAGCATGCTGCCCGCCAGGAAGTTGAGTTGGAGAAGTGGGAGGGAGAGGGCGAAGATGAGGAAGTAGGCAGAGGCATTGGCATTAATCTCGTCCGTGCCGCCCAGCCAGATGGGCAAATGGGGGCTGATGAGGGCGCCTATGCCTGCCAACACCAAACTGAACACGGCCACGGACAGGATGGCCTGCCGTAGTACGGCGCGTGCCTCGCTGAGCCGTGATGCTCCCACATGGTGGGCCACCTGTACCGAGAATCCCGTTGCCGCCGCGCTGCACGTGCCCCAGAAGAGCCACGTCGTGGTGGACACCAACCCGATGGAGGCTGCCGCGTCGGCACCCAGCCGTCCCACCATGGCGGCGTCGATGTATTGCATGGCGATGGCCGAAATCTGCGCCACGATGCTGGGTATGCTCAACTCGACGGTCAGGCGCAATTGCTGCCGCAAGGTCATCGGTTGCCCGTTGCGGATGAGTAGCAGCAGGCTGTTTTTATTCTCTGTTTTCATACGGCGCAAAGGTACAGCTTTTTCACCTTATTATAGTTACCCGAATTACGGATATAGGCATACCTCCCTGCATGTCTTTCCGAACTCTTCCCAGGCCTCGTCCAACGACTGCATGGAGGGGAACAGCAGATCGGCACCGGCATCCAGCAAGACCTGGGCTTCCAAAGGGCCGGTGTTGACGGCGATGGTGAAGATGCCTGCCGCATGGCCTGCCTGCACGCCGATAGGGGCATTCTCCACCACTACAGCCTCATGGGCTTGCACGCCGGCTTTTTGCAGCCCCATCAGGTAGGGTTCGGGGTAGGGCTTGCCGTGCTTTACGTCGAAGGCTGTCACCATGCGTTCGGGAGTGAAGATGCCGGGGTATTGGTGGTTGAGGCGGTCCAGCAAGGTGCGTTGTCCGGAGCCGGTCACCAGTACGGGTGTCAGCCCGGCAGTCTTTACCTTTTCCAGCAATTCGGCGGCACCGGGCATGGGCCGGGCTTCCGGATAGCGGCTGAAAGCCTCGCATTTCTCTTGATACATCTGTTGGATGAGCTCGGGCGGTGCCTCATGTCCGTATTGGCGTTGATAGGCAATGTTGATGGTGGCGGCTCCTGTGCGTCCTTCGTGCAGGAAGGCTTCTTCACGGGTAAAGTGCAGGCCGTGGCGGTTCATCACCTCTGCCCAGGCGTCGGCATGATAGGGCATGGAGTCGAACAGCACGCCGTCCATGTCGAACAGGACGGCACGCAAGTGGAGACGTTCGCAGGCATGGCTGCGCAGATAGTGGCTGATGTTTTTTTCAAACATGAAGGAAATGCGTTTTTTAGTTTTGAGTTGTTTAGGTTTTTAAGTTATCCATAAGCCAAAACACACAGAGACACCAAGACACAGGGCTATGAGCTGTCCCCTCTGCGTCTTCGTGCCTCTGTCGTTTTATCTCAGGTCCTTATGGCTTACAGTCTGGCTTGGATAGCCTTGGACTCTTCTTCATAACCCGGCTTGTTCAGCAGGGCGAACATGTTCTTCTTGTAGGCTTCCACGCCCGGCTGGTTGAAAGGATTCACGCCCAGGATGTAGCCGCTGATGCCGCATGCCTTCTCGAAGAAGTAGAGCAGGCCGCCGATGCTTTCCTCGTTCAGTGCGGGGATGGTGAGGCGCAGGTTGGGCACGCCACCGTCCACGTGAGCCAGTTGTGTGCCGAGTTCGGCCATCTTGTTCACCTCGTCCACGTGCTTGCCGGCCAAGAAATTCAGGCCATCCAGATTTTCCTCGTCAGCGGGCACTTGCAGGCTGTGGTTGGCGTGCTCCACGGAGATGACCGTCTCGTAGATGCTGCGTTCGCCCTCCTGAATCCATTGGCCCATGCTGTGCAGGTCGGTGGTGAAGTCCACGGATGCGGGGAAGATGCCCTTGTTCTCCTTGCCCTCGGACTCGCCGTAGAGTTGCTTCCACCATTCGCTGACGTAGTGCAGCTTCGGGTTGAAGTTGACGAGGATTTCAATCTTCTTGCCGCTCTTGTAGAGTTCGTTGCGCGTGGCGGCGTAGAGGGCTGCCGGATTTTCGGCGAAAGGTACGTCCTTGCCACAAGCCTTCTCCATGGCTACGGCTCCGGCCACCAGCTTCTCGATGTCGAATCCGGCCACGGCGATGGGCAGCAAACCTACCGGCGTCAGTACGGAAAAGCGTCCACCCACGTTGTCTGGGATGATGAACGATTTGTAGCCTTCCTTGTCGGCCGTGATGCGGGCAGCACCCTTCTTGGCGTCGGTGATGGCTACGATGACTTTACGGGCCATTTCCTTGCCGCGTTGCTCCTCGCACTGCTTCTTCAGCAGACGGAAGGCAAGGGCGGTCTCGGTGGTCGTGCCGGACTTGGAGATGTTGATGACGCCGAACTTCTTGCCTTTCAGGTATTCGGTCAGCTCATAGAGGTAGTCTTCGCCGATGTTGTGTCCGGCATAGAGGATGACGGGGCTGTCCTTCTTCTCCTGCAACCAGGCAAAGCTGTTGGACAAGGCTTCGATGACGGCGCGTGCGCCCAGGTAGCTGCCGCCGATGCCGGCAACGACCACCGTGTCGCAGTTCTCGCGCAGTGTCTGTGCCGTGGCTTTCAGGTCGTTCAGGTGCTCCTGCGTGATGGAGGAGGGGAGGTGTAGCCAGCCCAGGAAGTCGTTGCCCTTGCCGGTGCCGTTCTCCAGCATCTCTTGTGCGTCTTGTACCTGCTTCTCGTAAGCGTACACGTTCTCCTTGGAAATGAATCCGAAGGTCTTTTCGATGTTCAAAGTAATCATGTTTGTTCCAGTTTTTTTGCTTTCCGCTTTCCCCGTCCGGAGGATAAGGAAAGGTTGGCAGTTATTAAATTCTTGTTTTCAAGCTGTTTTGGTTGGGGCAAATATACGCCTTTTTTGAGGGAATAAAGAATAAAGTGGATGAAAAAATCTGCATGTCTGCATTTCTCCACATTTCTCTGCTTTTTCTCAGGGCTGGTAGGGGTAGGTTATCGCCTTTTTTGCCCGTAGGGAGGCGGGCACGTCAATCAGACGTTGGTTGCTGCTGCCCCTGAAGCACAGGCTTTCATCGCGCAGTTCCTGGCGGAAACGTCCGTCCACCAGTACGTCGATGTGTTCCAGCAGTTTCCGTTGTTGCGGGTTGGATAGCAACCGTTCGAAGGTGTAGCCAGTGTAGCACCAGATGGTCTTGCGGCTTTTCTCCTTGATGGCTTGCGCCAGTTCGGCAAAACCTTCGGGTTGGAACATGGGGTCGCCTCCGCTGAAGGTGACGTCGGCAAAGGGATCTTCCAGCACCTTGTGCAGAATGTCTTCCGTGCTCATCAGGTGTCCGTGCCGGATGTCCCAGGATTCCGGGTTGTGGCAACCGGGACAGGCGTTCGGGCATCCGGCCGCATAGATGGCTGTGCGGAAGCCCGGCCCGTCTACGGTGGTATCTTCGAGTATGTTCAGGATGGACAGCATGGCGCGTGCGTTCATTGATGGATGATCCGGTCGTTCAGTTCTGCCAGTTTGGCCTTGTTCCAGCGGTCGGTGGTTCCTACCAGATAGCCGGTGATGCGCTGCAGGCGGTCGATGTGTGTGCTGCCACATCGGGGGCAGGTTTCCAGATTCGGTGCAGAATTCTCGTATCCGCAGTCCATGCACCGGTTGCGGTTGTGGTTCACCGATCCGTAACCCATGTTGTAGTGGTCCATCATGTCCACGATGCGCATGATGGCCTCGGGATTGTGTGTGGCGTCGCCATCCATCTCCACGTAGAAGATGTGTCCCCCGCGCGTCAGGTCGTGATAGGGGGCTTCCACCTCGGCTTTGTGGCGTGCGCTGCATTTGTAGTATACGGGCACATGGTTCGAGTTGGTGTAATACTCCTTGTCCGTGATGCCGGGCAACAGGCCGAAGTCTTTGCGGTCGGTGCGGGTGAACTTTCCGGCCAACCCTTCAGCCGGCGTGGCCAGCACGCTGTAATTGTGCTGATACTGCTCTGAGAAGTCATTTGCCCGGTCGCGCATGTAGGTCACGATGCGCAATCCCAGGGCTTGTGCTTCCTCCGATTCGCCATGGTGCTTCCCGGTGAGTGCCACGAGACATTCGGCCAATCCGATGAACCCGATGCCCAGTGTGCCTTGGTTGATGACCGGGGCGATGCTATCATTGGGCCCCAATTTGTCACCTCCAATCCACAAGGCGGACATCAGCAGAGGAAACTGCTTGGCATAGGCCGTCTTTTGGAATTCCAGCCGTTCGTGTAGTTGGTGTGCCGTGACTTCCAGCATGTGGTCCAGTTTGGCGAAGAAGGCCGCGATGCGTTTCTGGGGCGAGGATATGCTCCTGCACTCGATGGCCAGGCGCACAATGTTGATGGTGGAGAAGGACAGGTTGCCGCGACCGATGGAGGTCTTGGGGCCGAAACGGTTCTCGAAGACGCGCGTGCGGCACCCCATCGTGGCCACTTCGTGCAAGTAGCGTTTGGGGTCGTCGGCTTTCCACGCTTCGCTTTGATTAAAGGTTGCGTCCAGGTTCAGGAAATTGGGGAAAAAGCGGCGTGCCGTCACCTTGCAGGCCAGGCAATAGAGGTCGTAGTTGCGGTCAGTGGGCAGGTAGCTGACGCCCCGCTTCTTCTTCCATATCTGTATGGGGAAGATGGCGGTTTCTCCGTTGCCTACTCCTTGGTAGGTGCTGTTCAGCAGCTCGCGGATGATGCAACGTCCTTCGGCAGAGGTGTCCGTACCGTAGTTGATGGAACTGAACACCACCTGGTTGCCACCGCGCGAGTGAATGGTGTTCATGTTGTGGATGAAGGCCTCCATGGCCTGGTGCACGCGGGCTACGGTCTGGTTGACGGCGTGCTGCACCAGTCGTGCTTCGCCCTCCAGGCCTTCCAGCGGACGGGTGAGGTAGTCGTCCAGCGGACAGTCATACAAGTGCGAATAGTCCGCGCCGTTCAGCCTCTCCAACGTCTTGATTTCTTCGATGAAGCTGTAGCGGACGTAGGGAGCCAGATAGAAATCGAATGCCGGGATGGCTTGTCCGCCGTGCATCTCGTTTTGGGCGGTTTCCAAGGATATACATCCCAGTATGCTGGCCGTCTCGATGCGCTTGGCGGGGCGGGATTCGCCATGTCCGGCCGAGAAGCCGTTCGTCAGGATGTGATCCAATGGGTGTTGCACGCAGGTGAGACTTTTGGTCGGATAGTAATCCTTGTCGTGGATGTGCAGGTAGTTGCCCTGCACGGCCTGCAAGGTCTCCTCGCTCAACAGGTAGTCGTCAACGAACGGCTTTGTGCTCTCGCTGGCAAACTTCATCATCATACCGGCGGGCGTGTCGGCATTCATGTTCGCGTTTTCGCGCGTGATGTCGTTGGACTTGATGTTGATGATTTCCAAAAAGATGTCTCGCGTCTTGGCTTTTGCAATCTTTTCTTCATTGAAACCAGCGATGCGTTCGTCCCGTTTAATAACTGTCTGTATCATAATGCTGGGCTGATTAGAGTCTCTTAGTTGTCGGTTTTTGATGGTGCAAAGGTATGAAAAGCGTGCAAAAGTTTTCTGTTTTGGATAACTTTTTCGTAGTTAAATTCTGTTTATATATTGATAATCAGGTTTGTGTTTTCGTATTTTGGAAATGTTGTTCTGATAGGTAGCTGATTTATTTTTCAGCTTTATGTTTTTAAGGAGTGGATTTACCTTCGCTCAGAACATTGTTTAATTGTTGGGCTAAGGAATAGGAGCAGATTTCACGAATGAAAATAATTCAGGCGCGGATGGCATGGATTTAGCTTGATCAAACCATGTCATGTCTTGAGCAAAGCTAAATCTGCGCCATCCGCGCCTGAAATATCGGTACTTATCGGAACGAGTCCGTCAGCAGCTTGATTTCGATGCTGGGCGAGATGCGTTCGTAGAGGATGTTGTAGACAGCGTCGAGGATGGGCATGTTCACGTGGTAGTGCCGGTTGATTTCCTTGATGCACTTCGTGCCGTAATAGCCTTCGGCAATCATCTCCATCTCTATCTGTGCGCTTTTCACCGAATAGCCTTTGCCGATCATCGTGCCGAACGTGCGGTTGCGGCTGAAGTTGGAGTAGCCGGTCACCAGCAGGTCGCCCAGGTAGGCCGAGTCATACACGTTGCGGTCCAGCGGGTGGACGGTGGTGAGGAAGCGGTTCATTTCCTGCACGGCGTTGGACATCAATACGGCTTGGAAATTGTCGCCATATTTTAGTCCGTTGCAGATGCCGGCAGCGATGGCATAGACATTCTTCAGCACAGAGCCATATTCGATGCCCACCACGTCGTTGCTCACCGACGTCTTAATGTACGAGCTGGCGAAGCGTTCGGCCACGACCTTGGC
>JAHLFO010000146.1 GCA_018883785.1 Candidatus Bacteroides intestinipullorum | reverse complement strand
GTGGAGGAGGGGAGGCGGGTGCCCTGCGTGGTGCTGGTGCATGGCTCCGGCCCGCACGACCGGGACGAGACCATCGGCCCCAACCGTCCCTTCCGCGACTTGGCGTGGGGACTCGCCGCACGGGGCATCGCCACCCTGCGCTACGACAAGCGTACCTATGTCTATCGCGCCAGCAGTGTGCCCGAAGGCCGTCAGCTCGACCTCGATGTGGAGACCGTGGACGATGCCGTGGCCGCAGCGGCGTTGGCCCGCACCTTGTCCGGGGTGGCTGCGGACAGCGTCTACGTGCTGGGGCATAGCCAGGGCGGATGGTTGGCGCCGCGCATCGCTGCTCGGGACTCCCGTCTGGCCGGTCTCATCCTGCTGGCTGCTCCCGCCCGCCCGTTGGAAGACCTCCTGCTGGAGCAAGTCACCTACCTGGAGAGCCTCGCTCCCTCGGCGAAGGGCCGTCAGCAAGTGGCCGACCTGCAACGCCGGGTGGAGAATGTGAAGCGTCTGGGCACGTCCGCCTTCTGCGACACCATCCCCTTCCCGTTCGATGCTCCCCGCTCGTATTGGGCCGACATCGTGTCCTATCGTCCCGTGGAGACGGCTGTCCGCCTCGCACAGCCTCTGCTGGTGCTGCAGGCCGAGCGCGACTACCAGGTGACGATGCAGGACTATGGCCTGTGGCGCACGGGCTTGTTAAAGTGCCGCAACGTCTCGTTCAAGTCCTACCCCAAGCTGAACCACCTCTTGCAGGAAGGCACCGGCAAGGCTACGCCCGACGAATACCAGCAGCCCTCGTCCGTCCCCGCCTATGTGCTGGACGACCTGGCACGCTTTGTCCGTACCGGCCGACTATGAATGGTTAATGATTAATGGTGAATGGTGAATGGCAACAAAGAAAGAATCGACAACCAAAAGTTTTGTCTTGCGCCTGGATGCCGCAACGATGGACGCCCTCGAGAAGTGGGCCGCTGATGAGTTCCGCAGCATCAACGGTCAGCTCCAGTGGATCATCACCGAAGCCCTGCGCAAGAACGGGCGGCTGAAGAAGTCGCGCCAAACTCCGTCTGAACCTCCTAAAGAATGACCTCGCTTATGAAACTTATCAATCTTGGCTCCCGTACCCCGCAGGACGTGCCCAACGTGCGCTTCCGTCCTGCGCTTATCGACCATCTGTTGGAGTTGGCCGCCTTCCTGCTCGTGCTGGCCAACTGGATATACATATTATATAGCTACCGCACGTCCGGCGGCGACATTTCATCCGAATTCTATGAGGCGGGCGGGACGGCCTTGTTCTTGTTCGTCCTGCTGGGCATTGGAGGGTATTTGCCTTCGCGCTCCATCAACTTCCCCTTCCGCGTGGGGCGGCACAATGTGGCCTTCCAATACGTCCTGGCCCTTCGCCTGGTACGGGTGGTGAACATCATCCTCTGCACGCAATTCCTCTTCATCACCCTCTCCATCCGCCATGCTTGGGCGAACGTCGGTGCTACGATTTGTCTCGTCCTGTTGTTCGTGGCTTTTGCAGGTTATATGGTGCTGGCGTGGCGGCATCGCTGAAACCTCTTCCCCCTTTCTTACCTACCTGTTACCACATCCCGCCGGATTATACCATTTTTTGGGTATTGTCCCACTTTTTAACTCACCCTACCTTTGCTGCCGATAAAAGCAACAAATAGTAAGGTAAGAAATGAAAAGATTAACAGGTTTATTTATGTTGTGCTTCCTCCTCTCTCTCAATGAGGTGCGGGCGGAAGAACCGGAGAAGACAGAATCCGGGGAAACCAACAAGACAAGTCTGGTGCAGAAGGCCAAGCAGAAGATCGCGGCCACGGCCGAAGATGATTACGAGAAGTTCCGCGTGGGCGGCTATGGCGAAATGGTGGCCGCTTTCAAGGATTACGGCATCAACCGCTTCTACGGCGGCGACAACGGCAACCGCAAGACGCACCGCAACACCATCTCCATCCCCCGCTTTGTGCTGGCCTTTGACTATAAGTTCAACTCCAAATGGATATTGGGCGCAGAGATAGAGTTTGAGTCCGGCGGCACGGGCACGGCCCTCGAACTGGAGAACGCCGAGAACGGCGAATACGAGACCGAACTGGAGAAGGGCGGCGAAGTGGCTCTGGAGCAATTCCACATCACGCGCCTCATCCATCCCGCCTTCAACGTCCGCGTCGGCCACATGGTGCTGCCTGTCGGCCTGACCAATGCCCACCACGAACCCATCAACTTCTTCGGCACCGTGCGTCCCGAGGGCGAGACCACCATCCTGCCTTCCACGTGGCACGAGACCGGCATCGAGTTCTTCGGCACCGTGGGCAGCGGCTATGCCACCTTCGACTACCAGGCCTACATCACGGCCGGCCTCAATGCCAACGGCTTCGACCGCAACACCTGGGTAGGCGGCGGCAAGCAAGGCTTCTTCGAGGAAGACAACTTCACCTCTCCCGCCTACGTCGTGCGCCTGGATTACCGGGGCGTGCCGGGACTGCGCGTGGGTTCTTCGTTCTACTACTGCGCCAACACGGCCTCCAACTCGGACAAATTGCAGACCTACGCCAGCATCAAGCGTGCCCCCCTTCGTATCTACACCGTGGACGGAGAATACAAGAACAAGTATGTGACCGCCCGCACCAATTTCGTGTTTGGCAATCTGGCTCATTCCAAAGCCATCAGCAGCACCAATGCGGGGCAATCCGGCAATTCGCCATACACCCGCGTGGTGCCCGTGGCCAAGCGTGCCGTCAGCTATGCCGGCGAGGTGGGCTTGAACCTGCGCTCCATCTGCGGCAGCAACCCAAAGGTGCCTGTCATCTATCCTTTTGCCCGTTATGAATACTACAATCCCCAGGAGGAGGGCGAAGTAGGCCAGGTGATGGATCCGCGCAACCAGGTCAGCCTATGGACCTTCGGCCTCAACTGGTTTGCCCTGCCCAACCTGGTGGTGAAGGCCGACTACATGACCCGCCAGATCGGCACGAACAAGGTCTTCGGCAAGGGCCGTTACAACAGCGAGAACGAGTTCTCCATCGGCATTGCCTACGTGGGCTGGTTCTTCAAGAAATAGGAATTTAGTTTAGCGATTAGCGGTTAGTGATGAGTGGTTAGTACCCTGTCATTGAACGCTTTGTCAATCACTAATCACTAATCGCTAAACACTAATCACTGCTACATTATCAATTAACGTAATAAACAGAAAAGAACATGAAGAAGAATTTCCTGTATGCAGCAGCCATGACGCTCTGCATGAGTTTTGCTGCCACGGCTTGCAGCGATGACAATAACGGCGGAAACGGCGGCAATGGCGGCAATTCCGTAGAAGAGATTGACATCACCACGGAGAACGCCTCCAACTGGTATGCCTACATGAGTGAAGTGGCTCGCCTGCTGGACCGCGATGCCTCAGACCTGTATGATTATTGGAACGTGGAGTATAACAACAGCGGCCACAGCTATGCCGAAATCTTCAAGAACCACAACGTCTCCGGCTACTTCCAGACCGCAGCCCTCTGTGTGCAGCAGATTATCGACGGTTGCTATGACATTGCCAACGAGGTGGGCGATGCCAAGATTGGCGACCCGTATGACATGTACGTCAGCGGCGACACGCAAGGCGCCCTCTACGCCGTGGAGTCCTGGTTCAGCTGGCACTCCCGCGAGGACTACTCCAACAACATCATCTCCATCTACAGCGCCATTGCCGGGTCGAGAGACGTGGTGGTGACCAGCGACCAGCTGAACCTGGAAAGCTCCACCGTGGCAGAGAACTCGGTCTATAATGTATTGAAGAACAACGGTTACGCCGAACTGGCCGACCAGACCATGCAGGCCATTAAGAACGCCCACGATGCCATCCTGGCCATCCCTGCCCCCTTCCGCAGCCACATCAACAGCCAGGAAGCCCTGGATGCCCAGGAGGCTTGCCTGGAACTGGCCACCCTGCTGCAAAACCAACTGCGTGGCGTCTTCGATGCCGGCCAGCCCCTGGCCAGCGACGACCTGCTGAACGAGGTGGTCAATACCTATGTGGACGATGTCGTATTGCCTACCTACCTCGACTTGAAGAATGCCGCTGCTGAGCTGTATGCCGATGTGACAGCCTTGGCTCAGAATCCCACGAACAGTGGCTTTGAATCGGTGGCTGACCAATGGATCGTCTCCCGCGCACCGTGGGAGAAGAGCGAAGCCTTCCTCTTCGGCCCCGTGGCCGACAAGGGGCTGGACCCCAACATGGATAGCTGGCCCTTGGACGCTACGGCCATTGTCAACATCTTGAACACGGGCGACTTGGACCAGCTGATCTGGGGCGGCGACTACGACGAGAACTCTTCGTCCATTGCCGATGCGCAGAACGTTCGCGGGTTCCACACGCTGGAGTTCCTGCTCTTCAAGGACGGCCAGGCCCGCACGGTGCCCGCTGAATAATTCCCTGAGGGGATACCCTTTCTCTTTTTGAAGCTTGGGAAAGTAGGGGAGAGCTTGGCCGCCTCCTCTGCTTTCTTGTTGCGTACTGACTTTTTTGTAATAAAGTTCACTGATTATGAGATACTTAAACAAATCACTCTTGGCTCTGTCGTGCGTAGCCAGTCTGCTGGGTGCTTGTGACATCGAGGACACGTATGACGTGCTGGACATCGAGGTGCCCGCCGGATACGAGTTATCGGCAGGTACATCCACCCTCTTCGTGCGTTCGTCCAAGGCGTATGACATGCCTGCCAGTTGGGTGACCGGCACCTACAACTCGCGCTTCAATAGCGGCGACGGCCTCTACGACGACGTGCGTACCAGCGGCAATACCGACGGCGGCGGATTGGGGCCGGTCTATGCAGGCTATTCCTGCGGCAGCTGTCACCGCAATGCCGGACGCACCACCCCTACGTTGTGGACCGAGGGCGGCACGGGCAGCACGGGATTCTCCTCGATGCTGGTCTACGTCAGCCGAAAGAACGGCGCCTTCTTCCGCGACTATGGCCGCGTGCTGCACGACCAGGCCATATACGGCGTGGAGCCGGAAGGCAAGCTGCACGTGGACTGGCGGTATGAGACCTTCGAGTTTCCCGACGGCGAGACCTATGAGCTGGCCGCGCCCACCTACACCATCACCGAGTGGTATGCCGACAGCATCGCGCCCGAAGACCTGTTCTGCACCGTGCGCATCCCCTTGCGCCACGTCGGCATGGGCCAGATGATGGCTATCGACACCAAGGAGATTGAGGCGCTGGCCGCCCAGAGCAATTATCCGGAGTATGGCATCAGCGGCCGTTGCAACTATATCACCGAGAAGGGCGTCACGGGCGTCGGCCTCTCCGGCAACAAGGCGCAACACCTCGACCTGACTGTCGAACTGGGTTTCTCCAGCGATATGGGCGTCACCAACAGCCGCTATCCGGAGGAAATCTGCGAAGGGCAGGCGCAGGTTAACCAGGGCAGCCTGATGGGCTTGTCGTATGACCAGCTGGACATCTCCGCCGAGGACATGGAGGACGTCGACCTCTACATGCAGGCCCTCGGCGTGCCTGCCCGCCGCGACGTGGACGACCCGCAGGTGCAACTGGGCGAACAGATGTTCTACAAGGCCAGGTGCCACCTGTGCCACACGGTCACGCTGCACACCAAGACACGCGGCTCCACCCTGCTGATGGGCACACATCTGCCCTGGCTGGGCGCGCAGACCATCCACCCGTATTCCGACTTCCTGCTGCACGACATGGGCAGCGAGATTATGGGCGTCGGCCTCAACGACAACTACGTCAGCGGACTGGCCCGCGGCAACGAATGGCGCACCACCCCGCTCTGGGGCATCGGCTTGCAGGAGATAGTGAACGGACACACCTACTTCCTGCACGACGGCCGCGCCCGCAACTTCGTCGAGGCCATCATGTGGCACGGGGGCGAGGGCGAGGCGTCCAAGAACCTCTTCAAGAACATGTCGAAGACGCAACGCGACGCCCTGGTGCGCTTCCTGCAATCGCTGTAACCAATGCGGGAGGTGCGCGGATGATAAGTAGAGAAGAAAAGTTTCAGCGGCGTTGAAACAGTGTTTCATAGGCGTTGAAACGATGTTTCAGAAGTATTGAAACGACGTTTCAGCAGTGTTGAAACTTGATGGAACCAATGGATAAGACAATAACTCTTAAAACAACAAACAGATGTATTTACTGAAAAGAATAGTGATGCTCGCCCTCATGGCCTTGCTTTTGCCGACGGTTCTTTGGGCGCAATACGAAGAAGAGACGGCCAATGGCGTCGTATCGCTGGCAGGCCGTGAAGGTTTCTCCATCGAGACGAAGAAAGGCGACTTCGTCTTCAAGCCCTACCTGCTGGTGCAGGCATCGGGCAACTACAATTGGTATGACGACGAGGGCCTGGACCCCGCCTACAACCAGGACAACGTGGCCAACAGCGGCTTTGCCATCCCCTACGCCGTGCTGGGCTTTACGGGCAAGGCCTTCGACAAGGTCACGTTCAACCTCAGCCTCAATGCCGCGGCCTCGGGCGGCGCCCTGCTGCAACAGGCATGGTTCGACGTGGCCTTCAAGCCGCAGTTGGCTTTGCGGGTGGGCAAGTTCAAGACTCCCTTCTCGCACGCCTACCTGACCACGCTGGGCGAATCCCTCCTGCCGCAGATGCCGCTGTCGCTCACCACGTCCGTCATCATGCCCTATTCGCTCAACGCCGTCATGCCCGGCATCGGCACGGGCTTCGACCTGGGCGTCGAGCTGCACGGACTGGTGCGCGACCGCTTCGGCTACGAGGTGGGCATCTTCAACGGCACGGGAGCCTCGGTCAATACCGCCGGCAAGACGCTGAGCGACGACTGGCACATCCCCTCCCTGCTCTATGCCGGACGGCTGACCTACATGCCGTGGGGCGTGATGCCCTCCACGCAGGGCAATCCTAACCGGCTGCACGAGAACAAGCTCCTGGTGGGCGTGTCTGCCTCCATCAATGTGGAGAGCGAGTACGAGAGTACCAACGACACGCGCGTCGGCCTCGAGTTGGCCTGGCTGCACCATAAGCTCTACCTGGCCGGCGAGTTGTACTGGATGAACGTAGGCTTCACCGAGCGGCAGAAGATTGACGAGAAGTACAACTTCCTGGGTGGATACGTGCAGGGCGGTTACTTCGTGGCACCCCGTTTGCAGTTGGCAGCCCGCTACGATTTCTTCAACCGCAACGGCATGGACACGAACGGATTCCTCAACATGCCCGCCGTGGGGCTGAACTACTTCTTCCGAGGCTGCAACCTCAAGCTTCAGGCCATGTATCAGTTTGTGGGCCGTAGTGGGCACGACGACCAGCTGGACCGCGACAACGACAACCTGGGACTGGCCACGCACAGTGCCACCGTGTTGCTGCAATACTCTTTCTGACCAAACCGTGTGAAAGGAAACGAACGTATGAAACGTATTGCCTATACAACGATGAGCCTGTTGGCATTGCTTGCCGTTACCGCCTCGTGTGACGACGGCCGCCTCTATGCCGACCGCCTGATCATCCCCGAAGAAGGGCGCGTGGTGAAGCTGACCGCTACCTTGGAGGGACTGGACACGTGGAGCGACGGCTACAGCATCGTGCTGGCCGGTTTTGAGGACGGCAGTGACTATACCGTCATTGCCAAGTCCGTACAGGCGGCGGACGACGGCACGGTGGACATCACCATGTCTGGCGTGGCCGAGGAAGTCACCACCCTCGAGGTGTGCGCCATCAACCGCATTCGCAAGCGCGTGGCCACTTACTATGAGCTGGATTGCTCCACACTCGGTGATGATACCATCCGCATTGATGCCGGCAGGCTGGACGTGGGGATGTTCGCCACTATCCAGCAGGACATCTTCGACCGCACCTGCACCGGTTGCCACGGCGAAGGCCGTTGGCTGGACCTGAGTGCCGGCACCAGTTACCAGACGCTGGTCGGCCAGCCTTCCACCGTGTTCGAGGGACGTACGCGCGTCCTGCCCGGCAGTGCCGCAGAGAGCGTGCTCTACACCATCCTGACCACCAGCGAAAGTGCTGACCTGGGCACGGATCACCAGACGCAGTTCACCTTGTCCGAAGAGCAGTTTGCGCTGATTGGCGACTGGATAGACGACGGGGCGAAGGAATAGCACCCCGCGTGCTTTTTCTGGCATCGCCTGCGGGTTGAATGCCCTTTTATGGTTACATTTGCACAATTATTAGAAGTATATATTTATATGAACAATAGCAACAAGACTTTGAACTTCACGGAGACGGCCTGCACCCGGGCCGAGATATTCAAGTTCCAACCTCCCGGCGGCGTGGCCGAATACCACGTCATGCTGCACGTCACGGACACGCGCCTGACTTTTGCCGAACAGGCGGAGGCCATCGTGACTGCCTTCTACGGGCTGCTGGATGGCGAGCTGAAGGGCGCGGTGCCCGTCTTTACCCGTTACTTCCTGAGCGATGCCGCCAACCAGGCGGATCTGTTGCTGGGCCTGATGCCCGAGAATCCCGACAGTCCGCTCTCTATCGTGGAGCAGGCTCCGCTGAATCGCACCAAGATTGCCTTGTGGGCCTACTTGCAGACCGGCGTGCAGAGCCAGGTGCTGCACAACGGCCTCTTTGAGGTGAAGCACGGTGCCTATCGCCACTTGTGGGGAGGCAGCGCTTACAACCGGGCTGCCAACTCGGAGTACCAGACCCGCCTATTGCTCAATGACTACGTGATGCAGTTGATGGAGCAAGGCTGCAAGCTGGCTGCCAACTGCGTGCGTACGTGGTTCTTCGTACAGAATGTGGACGTCAACTATGGCGGTGTGGTGAAGGCCCGCAATGAGGTCTTTGTCACGCAGAACCTGACGGAGAAGACTCACTACATCGCCAGCACGGGCATCGGTGGCCGCCATGCCGACCCCAAGGTGTTGGTACAGATGGATACCTATGCCGTGGATGGCCTGAAGCCGGGGCAGATGCACTACCTCTACGCCCGTACCCATTTGAATCCCACGTATGAGTATGGCGTCAGTTTCGAGCGGGGTACGTATGTGGACTATGGCGACCGTCGCCAAGTGTTCATATCGGGCACGGCCAGTATCAACAACAAGGGCGAAATCATGTATCCGCGCGACATCCGCCGCCAGACGGAGCGCATGTGGGAGAACGTGGAGACCCTTCTCGCCGAGGCAGGCTGCACCTACGAGCACGTCGGCCAGATGATTGTCTACCTGCGCGACGTGGCAGACTATGATGTGGTGAAAGAACTGTATGATGCCCGCTTTCCCCATACGCCGAAGGTCTTTGTCCATGCTTCTGTTTGTCGGCCGGGCTGGCTCATCGAGATGGAGTGCATGGCTGTGCGGGCACAGGTGAACAAGGATTTTGCCCCGTTCTGATGAAGCGTTTCATTCTTATTATTTATGTAGCTCTGGTGGCCGTGCTGGCGGTGGCGACGTTTGTCGAGCAAGCCCGGGGCACGGCTTACATCGGGGAGCAGGTCTACGGGTCGGCATGGTTTTGTGCGCTGTGGGGCGTGCTTGCCGTGCTTACCGTGGTGGCCTGCACCCGGATGCGCCTTTGGCGGCGCGTGCCGCTGTTGCTGCTGCATGGCTCCTTCCTGGTCATCCTGGGGGGAGCCTTCCTTACGTTTGTGTGGGGGGTGCAAGGATACGTCCATCTGGAGGAGGGGCAGGCCACCGACCGCTTCATGGTACGCGACAGTGGCGAACTGCTACCGTTGCCTTTCTCTCTGCGGTTGGATAGTTTCCGTGTGCAGTGCTATCCCGGCACGGACGCGCCGCAGGACTATATCAGCTACATCCGCCTGTCCGACTCCTCCGGCGGGGAGCAGATGGCTACCGTCTCCATGAACCGCATCCTTACGCATAGGGGCTATCGCTTCTACCAGTCTTCCTACGACCCCGACGGGCGGGGCAGCTGGCTGTCCGTCAACCACGACCCGTGGGGCATCGGCGTGACCTATGCCGGCTATGCCCTCCTGGGACTGTCCATGCTGGGCGTGCTGTTCAGCCGGAGTGGGGAATTCCGGCGGCTGCTGCGGCATCCGTTGTTGCGCAAGGGCGGTTTCTTGCTCCTGTTCCTGTTGCTGGGGGCCGTGCAGGTGCAGGGACGGAAATTGCCTGTGCTCAAGCAGCATCAGGCAGACAGTCTGGCGGCGGTGCAGGTCATTTACCACGACCGGGTGGTCCCCTTCAATACCTTGGCGCGCGACTTTGTGCTGAAGCTTACCGGCCGTCCCACTTATAAGGGATTGACTCCCGAGCGGGTGGTGGGCGGCTGGCTGTTGCATCCCGAGGTGTGGAAGGACGAGCCGATGATCCGCATCAAGAATGCCGACTTGCGCCGCCGTCTGGGGGTGGAGGGCGACTTTGCCTGCCTGTCCGACCTCTTCGACGGACAGACCTATCGTTTGCAGGCCTATTGGGATGCGTCGGCGGGAAAGACAGACCAACTATCGCCCCTGGAGAAGGCCATCGTGGAGACGGACGAGAAGGTGGGCCTGATCTTAATGTTGCAGAACGGCACGCTGATACAGCCCCTCCCGGCGGATGACAGTGTGCAGCCGCTGTCCCGGGCGCAGGTTCGTGCCGAACTGCTCTACAACCGCATCCCTTTCAGCCAACTGCTGTTCATGTTCAACCTGACGATGGGGCTACTGGCCTTCGGTTTGTTGCTCTACAAAGGGATGAGGCGCACTGTGCCTGTAGGGCGCGTATTCCGCTGTGTGGAGCGGGTGTTGACGTGTGCCCTGTGGACGGCTCTGCTGTTTCATGCCTCCGGCTACGCTTTGCGGTGGTACATCGGCGGGCGCATCCCGCTGAGCAATGGTTACGAGACGATGCAGTTCCTGGCCCTGGCCACGTTGCTGTTGTCGTGCCTGTTCCGGCGGCGTTTCCCCTTCACGTTGCCGTTCGGTTTCCTGCTGTCGGGTTTTGCCTTGTTGGTCTCTTATCTGGGACAGATGAATCCGCAAATCACGCCGTTGATGCCGGTGCTGGTGTCACCTTGGCTCAGTTCGCACGTCTCGCTCATCATGATGTCATACGCCCTTTTTGCCTTCATGATGCTGAACGGCGTGCTGGCTCTCTGCTTGCGGCGTGAGGCGTTGCGGTTGATGTTGCTCAGTCGCCTGTTGCTCTATCCAGCCGCCTTCTTCTTGGGGGCGGGCATCTTTCTGGGTGCCATCTGGGCCAATGTCTCCTGGGGGCATTACTGGACCTGGGATCCCAAAGAGGTGTGGGCGCTCATCACGTTCATGGTCTACGGCGTGGCTTTTCATGCGGACAGTCTGCCCCGTTTCCGCAAGCCTTTATTCTTCCATATCTATATGATTGCTGCCTTTCTGACGGTGCTGATGACATATTTCGGGGTAAATTATGTGCTGGGAGGGATGCATAGCTATGCAGGATGATGTCATTACCTATTAATAATGAACACCTCTCCACATTATACCTATTTCTGGGGATTGCGCCTCTCCCCGGAACTCCTTACCTTTGCAACATCAGATTTGAATGAATTAGTTAGTCATAATTACGTAACCACTTTTATGAAGATAAAAGGAATCCCCGCTTCCCGATGTGATATCGCGAGGCGGGGACTTTTTTAAATGGTGAATGGTGAATGGTAAATGGTTAATGGTTAATATGCAGGTGTGCAATAAGCGATATGTTTCAACAGAAACGTATTAATCATTAACCATTGACCATTAACGAAATATTATAATTTAATGTCTTCCAGCTCCACCAGCTTGTTGACGATGGCGTAGATGGTCAGTCCGGCGGGCGAGTGGATTTGCAGCTTGCGGGCGATGTTGCGCCGGTGGGTGATGATGGTGTGCACCGAGAGGAAGAGCTTGTCGGCGATGGCTTTGTTGGTCATGCCCTTCACCACGCAAGTGATGATCTCCTTCTCGCGCTGGCTCAGCAGGTCCTGTCCGCTGTCGGCCTCTTCCTCGTCGGTGTGGAGCAGGTGGCTGATTTGCGCGGCGATGGTGTCCGTGTCGTCGCAGATGGAGAAGTGGCCGTCGTAGGCGCGTAGGGCGTTGGGATCGATGACGGTGCTCACCAGAGCCATGTACTTGATGCCCGTCTTGGGATGTGCGGCCTTGATGGTGTGCAGGTCGAACCAGCCGCCGAAGGTGGGGTTGGCGATGACGATGTCCGGCGTGTGCAGTCGCAGGTAGTGCGTCAGCGATTCCGGCGTGGCGATTTCCACGGGTTGCGCGTTGAGGTTGGGGAGGCGTTTCAGCACGGCGGCCAGCCCGCTGCGGATGATGACCGAGGTTTCGGCCACGACTATTTTCAGCGAAGGGTTATTGTTCATCTTTCAGTTTCCTTTCCATTTGCGTCACGGCGGGGACAAAGAGGTAGTCCTCCACCTGGCAGTGTGAGGCAAGATCCTGCTCGCAGTTGAAGATGTCGAACAGGACGGCGTTGAGCAAGTTGTTGTTGCCTTTCTCCGGATAATATTTGATGATGATGTTCTTCAGCTCCGTCAGCTTCGTGTCGATGCTGTTGTGCTTGCTCGCGAAGGTGGCGATGCTGAATCGGTCGTCCAGGTGTCCTGCCAGCAGTCCGTCCACGTAGGTGAAGACGGCCTCGTTCTCGTACTCCATGTGGCGGCGCACCTCCTTGGCATATTCGTCGAAGTAGCGCAGGATGAGGAAGGCCACGCCGTTGGTCTCCGAGCAGTCGATGGCCTCGATGAGCTTGCGGCGGATGGCGGGCAGGTTGAAGTCCAGGAAGTAGGTGTGCGCCTGTTTCAGGTAGTCCATCAGGGCGGGTAGGGAGAAGTCGGTGTCTCCCTCGTTATAAGTGCACTGGCCTTCGGTGATGAAGTTGGCTACGGCCAAGAAGGTGGCGCAGTCCACGCCTTGCGATTCGCAGACATCGCGGACGGTCTTGTCGCCGAAACCCAGTGAGAGGCCGAAGCGGCTCATCACCATCAGCAGGGAGTAGTTGTCGCAGATGAGGTCGCTCATCCGGTCTGTCGGGCGGTATTTATGGGTCTCGTTCATTGTCAGTTAGTCATTAAAAAGATTCTTTTCAACCTGCAAAGTAAGGACTTTTCGCCGTCATTTCCAATCCCCATTTTTAGGTATTTTGCTTCTTGGCCTACCTATGTTTGCTTAGGTGCTTTTCCGCCCGTGCTCGGAGGCTCTTGCGCCCGTGCTTACCCATGCCTCCGTCCGTGCTTACCTATGCCTCCGTCCGTGCCTGGAAGCATACCTGTCCGATGCTACGCGCAACATGCTGTTTATCAAGCTTAATGAAAAGATATAGTTATGCAACTAAATTGTTTAGTTATTATTAACGTGCCGGATTTGGAGTGTAACTAAAAAATCTCGTTATTTGTCCTGCGAAAGGAGATTTGTATGAAAAGATTAACTGCCAAGGAAGAAGAAGTAATGGGCTGGTTCTGGGAGAAAGGCCCGTTGTTTGTGCGCGAACTGCTGTCGTTCTACGACGAGCCGAAGCCGCATTTCAACACCCTGTCCACCGTGGTGCGGGGCTTGGAAGAGAAGGGTTTCGTGGGTCACAAGGCTTACGGCAACACCTATCAGTATTATGCCACGGTGTCGCGCGACGACTACCACCGAGGTACATTGCGCGGCGTCATCAGCAAGTATTTCGACAATTCCTACCTGGGCGTGGTCTCCACGCTGGTGCAGGAGGAGAAGATTTCGGTGGAAGAACTGAAGGAACTGATTAAACAAGTGGAGGAAGGGCGATGAAACGAAGCGTTTTAGTAGTAGGGCTTTTGTGTGGCCTGTGGGCTTGGATGGGCGTTTGCGGGCAAGAACGGGTGGTGGAGAAGCCTTGGTTCAGCGGGGCGACCGCTTCGCTGGAGATTTCCCGCGTGACCCTTTCGGACGACCGTACGGTGGTGGAGGCCACTTATTACGGCCATGAAGGAGAAGAAGTGCAGCTGCTTCCCGGAGTGGTGTTGCGAACTGCCGGGAAAGAATATGCACTCCGTTCCGCCCAGGGTATTTCGCAAAAGGAGTTTAAGTCTTTGCCCGCCGGCGGACAACTGTCCTTCCGGATGACTTTCGAACCTCTGCCCGACGATACCAAGTCCTTCGACCTGATGGAGAAAACCGAAGGCGGCTGGCAGATCTACGGCGTGCGATTGGACGGTCAGCGGGTTGACGTGGAGATTCCCGAACGGCTGAAGAAGCTGACGCTGGACTATGACCGCCCTTTGCCTCCGCCCGTGCCGCGCTTCGGCACGTTCCGCATCACGGGGCATTTTCTGGGCGGTGCTCCCGACGAAGTGCGCTACCAAGATATGGACTGGGTGGTGCGGGCCCTCTTCCCGGTGCCCGTGCCGGTGAAGGACGACACCTTTGTGATAGAAGGTTACGTCACCAACCCCGGTCTGAAACGCCTCTATATCGGCAAGCAATCCTATGACATCTTTGTCGTGCCCGACGGTGAGGTGACGGTCACCATCGACTGGCCGACACTCAATCTGAGCCGCACGCATCTCTTCGGCGAAGAATACCAGACGCGGCGCAAGTTCTGGTTCGAGGGTGACTATGGGGGGCTGAACACTGCCTTACAGGAAGCACCCTACGTGCGCCGCCTGACCGACGGACTGGACACGCTGAACTCCGTGCGGCAGTTGCAGGAGGAAGTTATGACCCGCTATGTCGACAGCCGTCGGCAACTCCTGGCCGACACGACACTGAGCGAGTCCATACGTAATTTCCTCCTATGGAATTTAGTGAGCGAGAGTCGGCAGAACATCGACCTGGCCCGTTTTTCCGTGGCGTTCAGTTGCCAGATGCGGGGTGTCAAGCCGGACATGACCGCTGATGAACATTGCGAGGACGAGGTTTGGGCGTTGGACTCCATCCAGTCGCCCGTGATGATGTATTTCGACGGCTATGCCGCTCTGATAGAAGGGTTGTGCGAGCGCGGACTGACCCAACGCAAATGCTCCTGGTGGCAGGATATAGAACGCTGCAACGGTCCGATAGGCGTCACGCTGGGGCGGATGCGCCCTTTGCCGGATTCGTTGCTGGCCACGGTGGACACACTCATCCATACTCCGGCTATCCGCGAGTATATACTCACCAAGCACCGTGGCTATAAGCAGGCGTTGGAGGCCGCCGCAGCCGTCAAGGAGAAGGCGTATACCGTTGCCGAGGTGGATGCGGCACTGGAGGGCGAATCTCTCCTGCAAGCCATTGCCGCAAGGCATCAGGGCCGCGTGGTGCTGATAGACTTCTGGGCCACGTGGTGCGGCCCTTGCCGCCGGGCCATGAAGCAGATGGAACCGCTGAAGGAGAAACTGAAGGGAGAACCGGTGGAGTACGTCTTCCTCACCGACGAGACCTCGCCCCGCGCCCTTTGGCAAAAGATGATTGCCGACATACACGGCGAGCACTATTACCTGACAAGCCAGCAGCACAATTCGCTGATGCAACTCTACGGCTTTACGGGCATCCCCGCCTATCTGATATTGGATAAGAACGGGCAGGTGGTCTATCATCGCTTGGCTTTTCCGGGACTGGAAGAGATGGAAGCGCAGTTGCGGAAAGCCCTGTCACAGTCATCCACCATTAACCAATAACCATTATCATCATGGGCCTTTTCTTAGTCTACATCCTCAAGTCTTCCCTTTGCTTGGCGGCCTTTTACTTGTTCTACCGCCTGCTGCTAAGCCGCGAGACCCTGCACCGCTTCAACCGCATGGCCTTGTTGGGTGTGCTGTTGCTCTCCGCCGTGGTGCCCCTGATAGAGGTCAGCACGGAGCAACCCACGGGTGTGGGGCAGGGGATGCTGACGCTGGAAGAGTGGCTGGTCCTGTCCGAAGCGATGCCCGAGGTGTCGTCCACTCCCGTGGAGGAGGCGAGAGCTGTGTGGCCGCTGGTGTTGCTGGCGGTGTATGGTGTGGGCGTGCTGTTCTTTCTGGGGCGCAATCTGTTGTCGCTCATTCGCTTGGGGCAATTATTGCGGGGGACGCGGCGCGAAGACATCCGCCGGTACGTGGCAGACGCGCCGCGGATACTGCTCTTCGTACACGAGCGGGGCATTGCGCCTTTCAGTTGGATGCGGTACATCGTTATTGCCCGGAAGGATTTGGAGGAAGATGGACGGCCCATCCTGCTGCACGAACTGGCACACATCCGCTGCGGCCATTCGTGGGACTTGCTGCTGGCCGACCTCTGCTGCTTCGTGCAGTGGTTCAATCCGGCGGCGTGGCTCCTGAAGCAGGAGTTGCAGGCGGTGCATGAGTATGAGGCGGACGAGGCGGTGCTCCGTGCGGGCGTCAATGCGAGGGAATACCAATTGTTATTAATAAAAAAGGCTGTCGGCACAAGGCTCTACTCTATGGCCAACAGCCTGAATCACAGTAAACTTAAAAAACGTATCACTATGATGCAAAGAAGAAAATCCAATCCATGGGCACGCGCGAAGCTTTTCTATGTGCTTCCGCTGGCAGCCGTAGCGGTCGCCGCTTTTGCCCGCCCCGAAGTATCGGGAGTAAGTAATGAGCTTTCAGCCGCCAAAGTTACGGATTTGGCGGAAATTGTGAAAGAAAAAACCGTGGAATCTGTGCCGCAAGACACCGTGAAGGCTGACGGATTGCAGGGAAAAAACTCCACAGTCTACGACATGGTGGAGCAGGCTCCCGAATTTCCCGGCGGCCCGCAGGCCATGATGCAGTTCATCAAAGACAACCTGAAGTATCCGCAAATTGCCAAGGAAAACGGCATACAGGGTCGCGTCATCCTTCAGTTCGTGGTGGACGAGACGGGGCAGGTGACTGACCCGAAGGTGCTGCACAGCATCGACCCGTCGTTGGACACCGAGGCCATCCGGCTGGTGCTGTCCATGCCGCGCTGGATACCGGGTATGCAGGACGGAAAAGCGGTGGCGGTGAAATATACGTTTCCAGTCATGTTCTCGTTAGGAGGTGAAGCCAAGTCTTCTGCTTCGAAGGATATGCCTTTCTCCATTGCATACAGCAAATCTTCGGGCGGCGGCACGTCTGTTTCGGTTTCTTCCTCCTCCTCCACGCCAGTTGTTGAGGGCAATAAGGTAGTTGCTGTATCTGCTGGCAAGATGTCGGAGGTATCCGGGGAAATAAGCAAGCTCTTAATGAATTCCGATTCTTTGGTCATCCTTGTTGATGGCGTGCCTGCTACCGAAGAAACCTTGCGTGCGCTTTCAGCCGATAAGATTGCCACTATGTCTATCTTGAAAGATAAGCTGGATGGTATGGCTGCTGCCAAAGGAAAGAAAACCGTGATAGCCATTGCAACAGATTCTGGAAAGCCAAGTATCGTTGTGAGTGGCGCCGTCGTAGATGAAAAAGGCGGTCCTATACTGGGCGCCCTTGTACGTGTGGTCGGCAGCATGAAGAAAGGCGTGGTGACAGATGGTCAAGGCAACTTTACAATCACTGTCCCCGAAGGCTGTTCGTTGGAGGTTTCTTACATCGACCATCAGACAACAGTTGTCAAAGCGCAACCGGAAATGACAGTCACTTTGAAAGCAGAATAAGCCGGTTCTTTACTCTGACAGGCGTTCGCGCAGGTAGGCCAGCATCTCCGTTTCTTGGTCGGGGTGGAACCAACGGATGTCCGTGTCCCGCTTGAACCACGTCATCTGCTTGCGCGAATAGATGCGCGAGTTCTGCTTGATTTTCTCGACGGCGAAGGGCAGTGTCCATTCGCCGTCGATGTATTTGAAGAGTTCCTTGTAGCCCACGGTGTTCAGCGAGTTACACGCCCGTTGCGGGTAGACGCGCCGCGCCTCGTCCAGCAGGCCGTCGGCCATCATCTGGTCCACGCGGCGGTTGATGCGGTCGTACAGTTCTTCACGGTCGCGCACGAGGCCCACCTTGACGATACGGAAGGGGCGTTCTTTCTGGGTTTGTGTGCGGAAGGAGGTGTAGGTGCGTCCCGTCATGTAGCAGATTTCCAGGGCGTGGATGACGCGCTTGGGGTTCTTTCGGTCTACGATGCGGTAGTACTCCGGATCCATCAGGCGCAGTTCGTCGCAGAGGTGTTCCAAGCCTTCCGTTTCGTATTTATGTAGCAGGAGTTGGCGCGTGTCGGTATCTACGGTAGGGATGTCGTCAATGCCCTTGCAGATGGCATCGACATACATCATCGAGCCGCCCGTCAGCACTACGACAGGTCGCGTGGCAAACAATTCGCCCAAGAGCCGGAGGGCATCCGCTTCATATTGCGCGGCGCTGTAATAGTCGGTCAAGGCCAGTGTGCCCACGAAGTAATGCTTCACGCGGGATAGTTGTTCTGGAGTGGGAGCTGCCGTGCCGATGGGCAGGTCGGCATAGAGTTGCCGGGAGTCGGCAGAGAGGATGCAAGTGTGGAAAGCCTCGGCCAGGCGCAGGCTAAGTTCTGTCTTGCCTACGCCTGTGGGGCCTATGAGTACGATGAGCGTGTTAGTATCTGTCTTCGTCATAGGGATTGCCACCTCCGCCTTCGTCGAAGCCGCCGAAGCCGTCCTTGTCGAAGTCCTCCATGTCAAAGTCTTGGTCGCCGTAGAAGTTCTCGTCGAGGTCGAGGGCGGCGGCGTTGGTCTTGGCCTCGAACTCGTTGAAGTCCATCAGCTGCTTGGGGGCATCGCCCTGCTTCTTGGTACACTTGGCCCCTTTGATATGCTTGCCCGTGATGATTTCGGACAACTCGATGAAGAAGCAACGCTCCGTCATGATGTCGAAGACGTAGACTAGTTTCTGCTTCTCGTCTTCTACCAGTTCGTTGATGTGCGTGTCGCGCATCACCCAGCTGTCAACCTCCGGGTTGTCGTCCATCTCTTCGAGGGTGATTTCCTTCTCCTTTTCCCAGTCTTCGTCGCAGATGAAGAATGAGGTCATTTGGTCGTCGGTGTAGCCCACGGACTTGATGATGGCTTCGTGGAAGTCATAGAACGTGGCATCCGGGTCAATCTGTATTTCCCGGAGGAAGTCTTCTGCTTCGTCGGATATGAGGGTGAATCTGTATATCATTGTTTTAGTTTATGAGTTTTTGAGTTTATGAGTTATGTGAGTTATTTGCCTCCGGGGATGATGCCGCGTGCCGATTCGCGGATGAAGGTCACGATATAGTTGATTTCCGGCGTCATTTCCATTTCGTCCTCGATCTTTTTTAGGGCGTCGGTGGTATTTAGTCCGCTCTGGTAAATCAGTCGGTAGGCGTTGTGGATCTGTTCGATGGTTTCGTTGGAGAAACCTCGGCGGCGCAGCCCCACGATGTTGAGCCCGGCATAGCAGATGGGTTCCCGTCCGGCGATAATGTAGGGTGGGATGTCCTTGCTGAAGCGGCAACCGCCCTGGATCATGCCATATCCGCCCACGCGGCAGAACTGGTGCATCAGCACGCCTCCACTGATGATGGAGTTGTCGTCAATGATGATTTCACCCGCCATCTTGGTAGCGTTTCCGATGATGCAGCCGTTGCCCACCGTGGCATCGTGTGCCACGTGTACACCCTCCATCAGCAGGTTGTTGTTGCCCACACGTGTGCGGCCTTTGGCTGCTGTGCCCCGGTTGATGGTCACATTCTCACGGATAAGATTGTTGTCGCCTATTTCGGCAGTCGTTTCCTCGCCCCTGAATTTCAAGTCTTGGGGCACGGCTCCGATGACGGCTCCCGGGAAGATGGTGTTGCCATTGCCGATGCGCGATCCGTACATGATGCTGGCGTTGGGCATGATTTTGTTGTTGTTGCCGATGACCACGTTCTTGTCGATGAACACAAAGGGGCCGATCTCTACGTTTTCGCCGATTTGGGCTTCGGGGTGGATGTATGCTAAGGGACTGATCATATTTTATAAATGAAGAATGAAGAATAGGGAATGAAGATTTGACGTGTGGCTTCGGAGGGACATCCGGCAAAAGTCTTCATTCCTCATTCTTTCTTATTAATTTATTTGTTCTTTACAATTTGTGCCGTGAATTCGGCTTCACAAACTACTGTCTCGCCCACGAAGATGTAGCCCTTCATGGTGGAGATGCCGCGCCGGATGGGAGCCATCAGTTCCACGCGGAAGACGAGCGTGTCGCCCGGTACTACCTTGTGACGGAAGCGGACGCCGTCTATCTTGAGGAAATAGGTAGAGTAGCGTTCTGGCTCGTCCACGGAATTCAGCACCAAGAGACCGCCCACTTGTGCCATGGCTTCAATCTGGAGCACGCCCGGCATGACGGGTTCTTGCGGGAAGTGCCCTTGGAAGAAAGGCTCGTTGGAGGTGACGTTCTTGATGCCCACGATATAGTTGGCACCCATTTCGATGACCTTGTCCACCAATTGGAACGGGTAGCGGTGGGGCAGCAACTCACGGATGCGGTTGACGTCCATGATGGGCGCACGGTTGCAGTCGTAGGTCGGTGCTTGTATCTCGTGCAGGCGGATTTCCTTGCGCATGCGGCGGGCAAACTGGTTGTTGATAGTGTGCCCCGGACGCGTGGCGATGATGCGTCCCTTGATGGGGCGGCCGATGAGGGCCATGTCGCCGATGACGTCCAGCAACTTGTGGCGGGCGCATTCATTGGGCCATACCAGCGGCTTGTGCATGATGTAGCCCAGTTGCGTGGCATCCATGTGGGGCACACCCATGACGTCGGCCAGCTTGTCGTAGTTCTCCTGCGACATCTGGCGTTCGTAGATGACGATGGCGTTGTCCAGGTCGCCGCCTTTGATGAGACCAGCCTGAAGCAGGGGTTCAATTTCGCGCACGAAGACGAAGGTGCGGCTGGCGGCTATCTCATCCTTGAAGCGGGCCATGTCCTCCAGCGTGGCAAACTGGTTGGGTATGATGGTGGAGTCGTAGGAGATCAGTACATTGAGGCTGAAGCTCTCATCGGGCAGGACGATGATGGACGAGCCGGTTTGCTCGTCGCGGAATTCTATCTTTGACTTGATGACGTAGAAGTCCTTCACCGCATTCTGCTCCACGATGCCCACGCGCTCTATCTCGTTGACGTAGTACTGCGCGCTGCCGTCCAGGATGGGGAATTCCGGACCGTCCACCTGGATGAGGCAGTTGTCTATGCCCAGTGCATAGAGGGCGGCCATGCCGTGCTCTACGGTGCTGACCTTTACGCCGTTCTTGGCGAGCACTGTCCCGCGGGTGGTATCTATCACGTTGTCAGCCACGGCTTCGATGAGGGGTTGTCCTTCCACGTCGGTACGTTGGATTTTATAGCCGTGGTTTTCCGGCGCGGGGTTGAAGGTGACGGTCAGGTGCAGGCCTGTGTGCAGGCCCTTTCCGCTGAGCGAGAAGCTTTCTTTCAGAGTCTTTTGTTTCAGCATGGTCACTCTTTATTTAATTGTTTCTTAAGTTCGTTCAGTTCCTTGCGCAGGGCGTTCAGCTCGAAGTACATGTCCGGCAGTTTGCGGAAGATGGCACTCGATTTGAAGAAGGGCTTCTCCTCCATGGGCGGAGCACCGATGAGGCGTTGGTCGCTCTTCACGCTGCTGGGTACACCCGATTGGGCTCCGAACACCACGCGGTCGCCGATGTGGATGTGTCCGGCCACGCCCACCTGTCCGCCGAACATGCACCATTCGCCCACTTTCGTCGAGCCGGCCACACCCGCCTGGGCGGCCATGACGGTGTTGGCACCGATCTCGTCGTTGTGGGCTATCTGCACCAGGTTGTCCAACTTGACGCCCCGATGCACGATGGTGGTGCCCATTGTAGCGCGGTCGATGCAGGTGTTGGCACCGATTTCCACGTCATCCTCCAGGATGGCGATGCCTATCTGGGGAATCTTCTCGTAGCCTTGTGGGGTGGGGGCGAAGCCGAATCCGTCAGCTCCCACCACGCTGCCCGCATGGAGGATGCAGCGGTTGCCGATGCGGCAATCGTGATAGACGGTGGCTCCGGCATAGAGCGTGCAGTCCTCGCCGATGTGTGCCCCGTCGTCTACCGTGGCATGCGGATAGATGCGGGTACGGTCGCCCACTACGGCATGTTCGCCCACGTAGGCAAAGGGGGCGATCCACACGTCCTTGCCCACTTGGGCAGTAGGCGCGATGAATGCCAGCGGGTCGATGCCCGTCTTCTTCGGCTTGCTCTGTTCGTAGAGGGTGAGCAGGCGGGCCAGGCAGTCGTAGGCGTTGTCCACCTTGATCAGGGTGGCCTTCACTTCATGCTCGGGCACGAAGTCTTTGTTGACCAGGACGATGCTGGCCTGCGTGTCATATATATAAGGTGTATATTTGGGATTGGACAAGAAAGAGATGGCTCCCGGCACACCTTCTTCGATTTTGGCGAAGGTGTGCACCGTTGCATTCTCGTTTCCAACGATTTCTCCTTGGAGGAATGCGGCTATTTGTTTGGCGGTAAACTCCATTGTTATTCTTGTTTGACGGTTTCAAAAGGCAAATATCGTACTTTTTTTTAGATTTCCGTCTATCTTGGTGAATATTTTCGTCATAAATCCTACAATCTCTCCCTACAGGCGCCAATAACAGAGAAAATGCTTCTTCACTTTGCGTGCCAACAGGGCGATGTCGAACATGTCCGATGCCTCGGCGATGCTGCGTGTGGAGCCGTCGCCGTAGAGGATTTCGATGCTGTCGTCCGCAGGGTTGTACATGTTGCTCTCGATGTCGGGCGTGGAGAGGAAATAATGTGCTTCCTCCGGGGACAAGTCCAGGGTGGAGGCGATTTGCCGACGCAGTTCTTCCAAGCGTTCCTCTGGGAAAGGTTCTGCGGAAACTTCGACTTTGAAGAGCTTTCGGTTCACCATTCCTTCGCTGAGCGTGGACAGTACTTTGTCCGGATGGTGCATCCATGCCTTCAGCGCTGTCCACACGTCGTTGTCGTCCAGCAGGAGGAATTGCTCCAGGCAGGCGGGATCGGTGCGGAAACGCGTGGCATCCACGTCGTTGTAGAGGAAGAAGCGCAGGGCGGGCGAGGCAAAGAGTTCTTCGCCTCGGACGGCTAATTGCTTGGCACGTTGCAAGGTGTTGACCAGCAGGCGTTCGTAGGCCACGGACGTCTTGTGCAGGTACACCTGCCAGTACATCAGGCGGCGGGCGGTGAGGAAGTTCTCGATGGAGTAGATGCCTTTGGATTCCACCACCAGCCGGTCGTCGCGCACGTCCAGCATCTTGATGATACGTGCCGAGCCAATGTTGCCCTCAGTGACTCCTGTGTAGAAGCTGTCGCGCCGCAGGTAGTCCAGCCGGTCCATGTCCAGTTGCCCGCTGACTAGCTGGTGGAGGAAACGCTTGGGGTATTGGTCTTGGAAGATGCGGATGGCCAGCGTCAGTTGTCCGTTCATTTCGCGGTTGATGCGCTCCATCAGCATCAGCGAGATTTCCTCGTGCGAGATGCCTCGGACGATGGTGTCCTCCAGCACGTGCGAGAAAGGCCCATGTCCTACGTCGTGCAGCAAGATAGCCGCCTCTACCGCTTCGGCTTCGCTGTCGAAGATGAAGTTGCCCTTGGCCGTCAGTTCGCGGATGGCTTCGCTCATCAGGTGGAAGGCGCCGATGGAGTGCTGGAAGCGCGTGTGTTGCGCTCCCGGGTAGACCACGGACGAGAGACCCAGTTGGTGGATGCGCGTCAGGCGTTGCACCACCGGGTGGCACACCAGGTCGTAGAGCAGCCCCCGCGGGATCTTGATGAAGCCGAAGACGGGGTCGTTGATGATCTTGCTTGCGTAGGACATGGGCAGTCTTTGCTTACATTCGTTCCGGCACCTCGATGCCCAGCAGGCCCATGCCCAGCTTGACAATCTTCGCCACCTCGGCAGAGAGCACCAGGCGGAACTGGCGCACGGCCTCATTCTCCTCGCGCAGGATGCTGAAGTCGTGGTAGAACTGGTTGTACTCCTTCACCAGGTCGTAGCAATAGTTGGCGATGACGGACGGGCTGTAATCCGTACCGGCCTGGCGCACCACGGCGGCAAAGTCGGCCAGCATCTGCACCAGTCCTTCTTCCTTCGTGCTGAGGCTGATGCCTTCCGGCAGGCGTGCGGGCAGGGTGATGCCTGCCTCAGCGGCCTTGCGCAGCACGCTGCGGATGCGGGCGTAGGTGTACTGGATGAAGGGACCCGTATTGCCGTTGAAGTCGATGGACTCCTTGGGGTTGAACGTCATGTTCTTGCGGGCGTCCACCTTGAGGATGAAGTACTTCAGCGCGCCCAGACCCACGATGCGGGCAATGTCCTCGGCTTCTTCCGGTGTCAGGCCCTCCAGCTTGCCCAGGTCGCCGCTGGTTTCGCGGGCGGTGGCAATCATCTCCGCCATGAGGTCGTCGGCATCTACCACGGTGCCCTCGCGGCTCTTCATCTTGCCTTCGGGCAGCTCCACCATGCCGTAAGAGAAGTGTACCAAGCTCTTGCCCCATTCGAAGCCCAGGCGGTCCAGCAGGATGCTGAGTACCTGGAAGTGGTAGTTCTGCTCGTTGCCCACGACGTAGATCATCTTGTCGATGGGGTAGTCGGCGAAGCGCTGTTCGGCGGTGCCGATGTCCTGCGTCATGTAGACCGATGTGCCGTCCGAGCGGAGTAGCAGTTTGTGGTCCAGTCCCTCGTTCGTCAGGTCGGCCCACACCGAGCCGTCTTCCTTGCGGTAGAACAGACCTTTGTCCAAGCCTTCGAGGACTTTTTTCTTGCCCTCCAGGTAGGTGTTGGATTCATAATATATCTTGTCGAAGCTGACGCCCATCATGCGGTACGTCTCGTCGAATCCGGCGTACACCCAGTCGTTCATTTTCTTCCAGAGGGCGCGCACTTCGGGGTCGCCGGCTTCCCACTTCACCAGCATTTCGCGCGCTTCCTTCATCAGGGGCGATGCGGCTTCGGCCTCTTCCTTCGTCATGCCCTGCTCCATCAGTTCGTTTACCTCGGCCTTGTAGTGCTTGTCGAAGGCCACGTAGTAGTCGCCTATGAGGTGGTCGCCCTTCTTGCCGCTGCTCTCGGGCGTCTCGCCGTTGCCATACTTCAGCCAGGCCAGCATGGACTTGCAGATGTGTATGCCTCGGTCGTTGACGATGTTGGTCTTGACCACGCGGTTGCCGTTGGCGGCGATGATGTTGGCCAGGGCGTTGCCCAGGAGGTTGTTGCGCACGTGTCCCAGGTGGAGGGGCTTGTTGGTGTTGGGCGACGAATACTCGATCATCACCAGGGGCGACTCCGGCGTGGCAGGCGTCAGCCCATACTGTTCCTGGGCGTGGATGTCGTCTAGCAGTTCAATCCAGGCCGCCGGGGCAACGGTGAGGTTGAGGAAGCCCTTGATGACGTTGTAGGCGGCCACGGCGGGCTCGTGGGCGGTGAGGTATTCGCCAATCTCCTGTGCCGTCTGTTCGGGTCCTTTGCGCGACATGCGCAGGAAGGGGAACACCACCAGGGTCAGGTGTCCTTCAAACTCTTTCTTCGTCTTCTGCAACTGCAC
>JAHLFO010000001.1 GCA_018883785.1 Candidatus Bacteroides intestinipullorum | reverse complement strand
GAAAGTTTTTTCGATTTTTCTTCGGAAGTGGTCCCCGGCCCGCCGCCGGCCCCTTTCGGAAAACGGCTGCAAAGGTAAGGACTTTTTCTGTTATCTTCCAAATTTTACCGAAAGTTTTTTCAAACTTTTTTTTCGGAGGGCTTCCCGAAAGCCCGCAACACGGGCTGATAGGGGTAACCGCCGGAAAAACAATACGGAAGTGTCTCATTACCAGTGTATCAGCTGTTCAAGCATCGCCGCTTCCTTCCCGAAAGCGGGTGCAAAAGTACACCCTTTACACGGAATGGCAAAATATAGCAAGGGATTTTTTACCAATTTTCTGAAAGTTTTTTTCTTTGCATACTGATATTCAACGAGTTATAAATAGAGTACGCACGGGAAGTGGGAAAGGGACGGAAAGGAGAGACACCTTATATAATTATACGCGCGCATAAAAGAGCGAGATGAAAACTGTTTGGAGGCCATGACACTGCTATTATTTCGATTCTGCGGGCGCAGAAAAGGCAACGCTATAATAGTGAACAATAAAAATCAAGGATACAGGTATTATAGGATACCCAGATGCTCCAATACGGAAATCGGCAAACTGACTCATTTGGCTTTGGAGGAGGTAAACTAAAATGTCGCAGGGATTGCATAAGAATGACTTCAAAAAGTTACCTTCAGCACGCTACTTATTGTGAAGTATGCCGAATACATACTATCCTTCAATATTTCTCATGATTATTTCGGCATTTCTTGAATAATTTCACCTTTTAGAAGTTTCCCGTTAGCGTGTTTATTGCGCTTAATACCGTCGGCACCCCATGTCCCCCATTGCTTAAAGAAGAATCGTATCCCTTGTTCCTCCACTTGTTTGCGGATATTAAGCACCCAAGATTCTTGCATTGGACGGGCTTGCGGACCGCTTTCGCCACCAACAATGACCCAATCAATTCCATCCAAATCAATTTCGCCAAGATCTTCCACTAATGGTTCACATGAAAGGAATTTGACTGTAGCTTGTAAATTGCGCAGGCAATCTATTCTGGAACGATTTTTTTTTGCCTCTACCGTGACACCAAGCCAAACATTTTCTGGTATGTCATGTGTCGCAAAATATTCAGCCATTCGTTCCGCTCTTTTTGTAAGAATCTGGTATCGATGTTGAGGCGTTTTCTTAATTACAGTGAATATTTTATCAATAAATTCAAATGGTACACTTTCATGGAAAAGGTCACTCATTGAGCAAACAAAAATATTGTGCGAACTCTTCCATGCTAATGGCTCATCAAGACATCTCTCGTGGAGAGTTACTGCAAATCCATTAGCATACTTCTCCTGTCCCATTGCTTTGAGGCGACGAGACATTACTTCTGCGTAGCAATGTAGGCATCCTGTAGACATCTTAGTACATCCAGTAATTGGATTCCATGTCTTATCAGTCCATTCTATTTTTGTACTTCTCATTTCTTTCTTGATTTCTTTCCAACGATTTCTGATGCAATTTTTACTCCAGTTTGGTTATGCGAGGCAAACACAAAATGAAAAATCGGGCTGTTCGTAGAATTTATCAACACAAGTGGTTCTTTGATGACATGAGCGAATTCTTTACCAAGCAAGTCTAGATAAAGCTGTGCAATTCTGCTGATGGTATTATCACGTTTTTGCTGACGAGTGATTTCGCCAAAAAGACTCTGCTCCGTAACCTGTTTATAAAAATAGTTTTGTATGTCGTCAATAGGCAATCCGAAAGACTTCTCCATTCTTTCAGGGCACATAATCTTTCCACTTCGCGTAAGCAGACGGTTTATGATAACTCCACTTGGCACTAGTATCCACAAGTCTATATGTTTAATATCTTTAAGCACCTGTATTGTTCTCCAATCCAATTGCATACCGAAAGGGTCAAGTAAAACTAATGCGGCACATTTCGGATGATTCTTGGCATAATTGACCAATTCCAAAATTCTCTCGTTTGCATCGCCCGGCTTAAATGCCATACAATGAGTCTTGTTAGGAAAAAGACTTGTCAACCTTTCTCTCAAAGCTTGCAAGGACTTCTCATTTTTATCAACAAAATAGTAATAATTAAATGAAAAGCCTTCAATATCAATTCCAAGAACACGTTCCGCAGCACCTTTATAAGTTGCCTGCTCTGTAATTTCTTCTATTTCATCGTCCCCAAAAAGATTTTCTTCGCCAACGTTAACTTCTTCTATCATAGCCTCACGGCTGCCACTCCCTGCAAAAGCATCGAAATAAAACAAAATCCAATCATTTTCTTTCGCATGCTTTTTCATTATAGTCAAATAAGCCTTAACGTATTTCTCAAAAGCGTCGAGTTTCTCTTCCGTCCATGTTCCACCCCAATTCTTTTGAGGTTCGCAAACCATCAAATCGTTCTTTTCTGGTAACTTGTATTCTTTAAGTTCTTCCATATTTGCTTTATTTCACAAATTATCTTTTAAGTATTTATCTAAAATAGCTTGCTTGCGTTCTGCACTGCCATTGATAATGGCTTTGGCTACAGCTATCTTTGTCTCGTAGACTGAGATTTCCTTCACAATTTGCCGCTGTATTTCTGGCAGGGGAACAGGAATAGCGTAACGTATGATATTATCTTTATTACCACGTGGCATCTTCATTCCTTTGACATCGCTCATTACATAATCAATAAATGCTTGGCGACGAAGCATGTAATAGACAAACTCTGGTATGACTTCAGACGTTGGACGGAAAACAATAACATCAGGATTGCAACCACCATCACGATCTGCGAGCCAAAACTTCTTTAAATAAGGTCGGATGTTAGACATCAAAATATCACCACGCTTATATTCCGTAACATTGCCAGTCTGTAGTTCTCCATCGTATGGACGCACGCCCTCAAAATCTTGAAGCATGTTATCCGTTGTGATGTAATCGATTGCGCGAAATTTGTTAAAATCTATTCTACCTTTTATGAATGGAGCAACCGTTCGCAATGTTTTTATTTCACCTTTTACTCCGGCAATAATTTGTTCTATCTGCTCTTTTGCTTTGGCAATTTGCACTCTTGCCTCTTCCACTTTTTTATCGATCGCATCACATTCAACAACTACTTTTTCTTGGATATCCAGTGGAGCCAGTGGAAGTTTGAAAGACGAATATTGTTGTGCATTAATGTTAGGCTGTGCTGTTCCGCTTCGATGAGCCAATACCCATGTACGATATTCCTCAGCGAGACAGAATTGGAAAACATATTCAGGAATTACTTTCTCTGTAAATCGGAAACGGATTAAATAGCCTGCAAATAATGCTTTACCAAATTTCTTCCGATATAGGAATGGCTTACCAGCCGTTGCACCAGAACGTGCAAACAGCAAATCTTTGTCTGTTAGGATATATTGTTCATCAATTCTTTCTGCAGTTTTCCAATCATTATTCAATTCGCCAGAGTCGGTGATGTCGGTTATTCTGATATAGCGATAATCTGTCAATGGATTTCCTTCTGTTGCAGCCACATTTGCCCCATATTGTGGAGGAGTAGAAACCAAGTTTCCAAGTGAAACCAATGGCCATTTACTATGTACAAAATCTATATTAGTAAAAGCACTCGTCTTTATTGCCTTATCAAAAGCTGTCCGTTTAAAATCAATCATATCCACAAGCCTTGCCTGTGAAACGAACTCAGACAAATCTTCCGGAATAACAACATCCTCGCCTAAAAAGTTTTGGCGAATCAATGTGTTTATCTTTTCAGGGTCATATAAATTTTCGGGGCTGAACAACGGCGTGCGTATCCCGTTAATTCCTCGAATCTGCTGTACAGTATCATCTTCGTCACCCTCGTCATCATTTTCTGATTTTGATTTCGTCAAGTGCAGGTATTCTATCCCTTCATTACCTTTGCTGTCGCTCCATTCATAACCGAGGAATTTTTTTATCGCAGCTGTTGTTGTTGGAGACTTGACAATAAGCACAGGGGTATCTACGGTAAATGCCAGCAAGAAAATATAGACTTTTTCCCGCTCTATAGAGATAATGAAATTGCGCAGAGCTTTTTCTTTTTCGGCTTTCTTCTGCTCATCACTTTGTCTGCGGAAAGCCTGTGTTTTGCTTCTTGTGCGGAAACGGGTGCGAATATCTTTTGCCGCATCGCAAACTCCCTTCATGGCATTGCGATCGGTGCTGTCAAATGACTCACAATAAGCTTTGAACACTTCTGCTTCAGACAGGGCTTCATTGATGATTCCATCTTTAAGGAATGTGCGGTAATCATCCAATCTATATCCACAATGATCGCAATATGCCTGTAGCAAGTATTCATCTTGATAGATTTCTTCCGTATGGTCGTTTGTCGCAAACCAGGTTTTGACACGGTTGCGATAATGCTCTGCTGCCGGAGTATTGGTTTCTTTCCGGCGTAAAAACAAAACTACGGTATTTGTGCCTGTCTTTCCAAATGTACCACTGCCGAACTCAGCAAGTGAAACAATATCGAAGTTTTCCAAAATTATTTCTCTTGCACGAGCATAGATTCCTCCCTTGTTGAGCACAGAAACCGGCAACACAATACCTGCAACTCCACCCGCTCGCATAAGTTGCGTTGAACGCTCCATGAAGAAAGTCTCTATGGCATTGTTCTTTGCTGTATTGATATTATTAGTAAAGAGGGAGAATGCTGCGCGGTCGTTGTCGTTAAGTGTTTCAAGGAAACCTGTCACAGCGTACGGAGGATTGGCGACAAGTACGTCATAACTGTTGGGTTGCAGCGCAGCGTGTGGCTGAAGGGCATCGGCATAAATGATGTTTGTCTCATCGTGCCCGTACATAAATGCAGAGACCTTCGATACTTTAGACAAACGGTATTCTTTTTCTATACCGGTGATATGCTTGTAATACTCGTGGATATCAATATCTGGGCGGTACTTCTCTACAAATTCTTTAATCCTTACGGCGTACTCTGTCAGGAAATGACCGGCACCACAAGCATAATCAATACACGAAGGTATTCTCTCGCTTTGACTTACAATCTGTTCCAAAGGAAGAGAAGAAACAATGAAGCGGACAATCGGCATTGGCGTGAAATACTGACCTTCGCTTTGCTTCACACCTTTTGTAAGGAAGCCTTCGAAAAGATCTCCCAAGAATTGATTTGTTTCTGTATCGCGACCTTCATCTACAGTAGATTTCAGTTTGATATTTTGAAGCATTAGCAACACTTCGCGAAGAATCTTTGCATTTTCCTTGAAAAGCCGTTCGTTATGGACGCTAATGAAAGAAAAGTCGTTATCAGAATAGAACTTAAGTGCACGAAAATACTCCATCACAGTCTTCATCGTCGCATCCGGATCTTTCTTATACCAACGGAAAGCCTTTTCTATTTGTTCGTTTTCGATGTAAGTGACCGTTTCATTCAGAAATTTTTCCATTCCGTCACGATAAAGTCTCTGTAAACGGTCTTGCAAAGAAAAGTCGTCATCGTAGGCAGCGCCTTTCCAATAGAAATGCAGGTCGTCTGGATTGTTTGTCTCGTCAACCACTTTGGCAAGAAATAGATTGACAAGTTTATCGAAAGCATTTTCTTTTGCTCCAACATTATGTCGGCGCAAAATTGTAGCAAACTCGTTATACTTCTTTTTTATCTCTTCATTGCTTATAGGGACAAGGTCCTTGACAGAGAATTTGTTTTTCCCGATGTGGTAAGGTTGAATGTCTGATTCAAACAAGCCTCGTGTGGCAGCATCGCATTGATATGTATCATGCCATACACGGAACAACTGCCTATTATTCTTTGCATCTTTATAAGAAAGCAATTCAGAGTTACTTTTCAACAGTTCTTCGTTATCTTGTACGTTTATCAGATAATATTCCGGTTTTGTCTTTTCTCCATCAAAATCTGAAGTATAAAGACAAAGGAACTTCGTCGCCTGTTCTTGCTGAAAGTAACTGAACAACTGTGCGCCATCTTCAAGAGTATCTCGCCAAGCACCATCAAATTCATCCGGCTTCTTGCACTCAATGATCAACAAAGATTCTTTATCTGCCGCCATTTCGCCAGACAGACTGCCATGCGTCCGCACCCAAATGTCTGCATAACCGCCTTTTTGCGTGTGTCCAAGTTTCCATGCCGGTTCAAGCTCTATGTGTTCAGACTTATACCCCATCGAAAGCAGACGATCAATGCATTCAAATACAACAAAATTCTCTGGTTCTGAGAAATTACTCGTCGTTTCACGACCAACTGTTATACCTGTCTCCTTGTAATGGAAATGCTCGTTCCTTACATCAACCTTTAGTGGAGCACTAGCACCTTCGTATGATTTTATGAACACATCACCATCCTGTTCAAAATGCAGAACAGAGAGTAAATTTTTTATATTGTCTTTAGTTATCATTTATTCTTCCTTACTCAATTCAAACTCTGCAACAAACTTTGCTATAATCATTCACAATTACCGCCTTCGATAAGCTTACGAAAGTCTATATTCATAAACGACTTTGCACTTCATATTCCTTGTTTTACTATTCTCAACCCAGAACAGTTTTTAGTATATTGTTCTTTTGAGATTACATATTGTCTTGAATTGTCTGTTGATTACTACATTTGTAATGCAAATTTAGCTATAATATTGGAAAATACTGCATTGAATGTCAAAAGAGTGAATATAAAGAGGAGATTTGACGCCTTAAATACACTTAGTAACCATTTATTCTTTCATCAGAGCCACCTTGAATCTGGCTTTGGACGAACTTATACTTTAAACGGTATCAAAATGTGCATTTCCCGAATTGAGAATTTGGAATTCAGCATTAATCAACTATCCTATGCCAAACAGAGGGGAAAAGACAAACATATTGGATACATGGCCAACTATCCAATAATAAATGGCAAAGTATCCAATAAGAGAGGGCAAAGAATCCTTGCTGGCCGGGAGCATGTCAAAATGAACAGGCATAGGTAAGCACGGGCGCAGGCATGGGTAAGCACGGACGCAGGCATGGGTAAGCACGGGCGCGGATATAGGGCAGCACAACTACTTCGTTCACGTAATCAAGCGAAAAAATGTTGTTTTTGAATTTCAAAAGCGTATATTTGCACCCACTGAATGATAAACCCCAAAATAAGAGAATCCATGTTTACGATCCGAAAAGCTACAACTGATGATTGCGCCCTGATCCACAGGCTGGCGCAGCAGGTCTTCCCTGCCACTTACCGGGAGATATTGACGCCGGAACAAATAGACTACATGATGGAATGGATGTATGCCGAGAAGAACATACGCAAGCAGATGGAAGAGGAGGGCCACGTGTATCTGCTGGCCTACGAGGAGTGCGAAGCGGCGGGCTATGTGTCCGTGCGTCCGGACGGGGAGGATTTGTTCCACTTGGAAAAGATTTATGTGCTCCCCTACTTCCAAGGCGCGCATTGCGGAAGTTTCCTTTTCCGTGAGGCCATCCGCTACATCAAGGACATCCATCCCGGGCCCTGCCAAATGGAACTGAACGTGAACCGCCACAACAAAGCGTTGCACTTCTACGAGCACATGGGCATGAAGAAAGTGCGCGAAGGCGACTTCCCCATCGGGAATGGTTTTTACATGAATGATTATATCATGGGGATCAGCATTTGATACAAAGGACAATCACATCTACCCTGCCGACGGCCTTAACAAACGGATGAAACCGTCCCGCTGCAACTGCATCAGGTAGGTAGTGACACGCGGGGCATAGTTGTCATCCCCCTCAAAATGCCCGGCCAGCAAGGACAGGATCTCTGCCACGCTGCGCCGGCCATCTATCAGGCTCCAAACGGCGGTGCCATGCTCCTCCAGACGGACACGAATGTATGGGGACAACCCTTTGGGCAAGAAGAAGCGGCGCACCCAAGCCCGCTTGAAACGGGGATAGGCCAACACGGCGCACGCTCCTTCCCACTCCGTCTGGATATGCCCGCCACGAACGGGTATCGTATCCAGCAGGTTATATTTATCAGTCCTCTTCATTCCGCGTCCTTAAGAAAGAGAAAAACCGTCAATGGATATTGGGCTCCTCGAGTTGATAACCATACTTCCTATCAGCCCGCTTCAACAAGAAGGCAACGAAGAGCGACAGGCAGGCTATGCCGGTGAAGATACACATCGGGAGGGTATAGTCATAGAGGTTGGCCCCACTAGCATCCTGGCCGACGATGCAATACTCGTCCAGCACCTTGCCAATCAGCGTGGGAATGCCCCACAAGCCGATGTTCTGGATGAAGAAAATCAAAGCGTAGGCCGTGCCCAGCTGGCTCACGGGGAATATCTTGGCCACGGCAGGCCACATGGCTGAAGGCACCAGCGAGAAGGCTATGCCGAGGATGATCATCAGCACGATGGCCACCAACCAATAGTCCACGAAAGGCAGGGCGTAGATGAAATGCACCCCTATCAGCATGGCCGATCCCAGCAACATGATGGAGGCCGCCTTGCCTCGCTTGTCAATGTACCCTCCGAAGACCGGAGTCAGGAACAAGGCACCCAAGGCGGGAAGTCCGGCAAAGGTACCTGCCACATTCTCGTCGATGCCATACTTCAAAATCATAAGCTCGGAAGCGAACTTCTGGAAAGGGAAGACGCACGAGTAGAAGAGCACGCACAGCAAGGCGATCAGCCAGAAGCCCGGATTGACCAAGATATTCTTCACGTCCTTGAAAGAGAATTTCTCGGCCGGATCCGTTTCACCGGCCACGGCTGCCTCGGCCTCCAGCTGCTTGTCGAGCTTACGGTCCATCAACGCGAAGATGAAGAAAGCAATCAGGCCACCCAGCAACAACACCAGTCCCAACAACACCGGCGTGGTGATGCTGAAAGCACGTGCCAACGGAATGGCTACCGCATAACCTGCCTGCGAGCCGATACGCGCCAACGCCACTTGCACGCCCATGGCCGTGGCCAGTTCCTTGCCATGAAACCACTTGGCGATAATTTTGGTCACGGTGATACCGGCCACCTCGGCACCCACGCCGAAGATGGAATAACCCAGAAAAGCGATGAACACACCTATCTTGTAGCCAAACAGCTCCTGGCAACCGAACAATTCGGCGCCGGGTGCGGCAAGGCCGGTCATGGCGTAATACTCGAGCGCGGTGCCTGCTACCATCAGGATAGTGGCCAGACGGCCCGTAAAACGGATGCCGAAACGGTCGAGAATCAACCCGCCCCAGATGAGCATCAGGAAAAATACATTCAGGAAACTATATCCACCGGTGTAAAAACCGAAATCGCTGCTGGACCATCCCAAATCGGCCTCCAACATGGACTTGAGCGGCGCAACCACGTCGTTCACATAATACGCCGCCATCATCGTGAACGCCACTATGGCCAGTGCCCCCCAACGGGTAGCCTTGGAGTCGTTCAGCTTTTGCTTCAATTGTTCTGTCATTATCGTTCAAAGTTTTTAGTAATCCGTACCTACAATAAAGAGGGGTTGATGCGTCCGTTGCCGACACCAACCCCTCTTTACTTTATTTCTCTAATGGAATGCCCCCTTCCGCTTAGTTAGCGGCCGAGTCAGCCGGAGCAGCCTCTGCAGGCGCCTCTGCCTGGGGAGCGTTCGTACCCAGCGGCATGTTGTAGGGATTCGTGCTCTCCTCTTGCTGGGCTTGCTCCAAGATGACATCACTCTTGCTCGAACCCGTGGGCAACACGTATGCCGAAGCAATACTGATCAACACCATGAATGCAGCCAAGCCCCAAGTGGTCTTTTCCAGGAAGTCGGTCGTCTTGCGCACACCCATGATCTGGTTGGACGAAGAGAAGCTGGAAGCCAACCCGCCACCTTTGGAGTTTTGAATCAACACGATGAAGCACATCAACACGGCTGCAATCACCATTAAAATAACCAATAATACGTACATTTTTCCTTATTTTGAGTTAGCATTAATAATCAATTTTTCCAAGAATCTGATTTGGTCTGCAAAGTAAGCGTTTTTTTTTGGATAATTCAAACTTAATTTTTTAATAATTTCAAGTGCCTTCTCATATCGGTGCTGTTTGATGTAAATTTTGGCTAAAGTTTCCGTAAAACAGCTCTCATCCATGCCTTCCTCCTGACAAGATGCCTCCGAGGCAGGGGCAATGTCTCGCGGAGACGCTGCCTCCTCTTCGCGGAATGCAGGGGAGACTTCGGACTTGCCTTGGATAAAATTATCTATCAAATCCTGCCCGCGCAAAGGAGGTGTACCGGCCGGAGTTTTTTCCTCCTCGCCGGGGCCGTCTTCCTGCAACAGGTAGGCCGTATAGTCCATGGCATAATCCAACTTGCCAACAGGCGCAGGATGCTCCTGCTCTGCGGGTTCTTGCGCCAAGAAAGCATTGATCAGGGTGAGCGTGCGGTCGCCACCTTCGTCTGCCTCGTCCGATGCCGACGCTTCGGGCGCAGCCTGAACCTGCAAGGCGTAACGTGCCCCTTCCGTCAGGCGGAAGAGCATGGTGCGGTCGGCCACGTAAGGGATGGCCTTGCGCAATTCGGTACCGAAGCTCCCGTTGTTTTCCCCATACAGGTTTTTCAGATAGAGCAACCATGCCGTCTGAAAGTAAGGGTATTTCACCACCGCCTCCCGCAATTGCCCCAGCGTCTCCTGATTCAACTGCTCGGGGTACGTCATCCATTGTTGTAGTTGTGCCGAAGTCATTGTCTGCTTACCAGTTTGCTACGGTAGAGTTGAATATCTGCTCGGTGATGTCTTCGATCATCAGCGGTATCAATTGGTCCTGCACGGCCGTCAACAACTGATTGGACTCATAGGTCTGGAAAGCTGAGAACTGCTGTTCAAAGTCTTCTTCGTGGTTGGTGTTGTTGACATAACGCACATTGACGGTGAGGGTCAGCTTAACTTCCGATGAATAGCCGCTGGCATCCACACCTTGGTTATACTGGTTGTATCCCGTGATTTCCCCGTCCAGTTCCAAGTCTCCGCCCGAATTGACCAGTTGGAGACGCGTCTGCTGGATGAACATGTCCTTCAACTCTTGGTTAAACTGGATAGCCAGGGGCGCATAAACGTACTCGGATGTATTCTGAAACTCTGCGATAGAGATAGTTTTCACCTTTGTATAATCAATGGAGGTGATGGGAGCAAGTCCTAACTGGATCTTGCAAGACGTCACCAGGAAAGGCAACGTGCACAAGGCAATGACGGGTATAAGCTTTTTAATCCAAACCATATTCTTTAATTTTTCTGTATAACGTACGTTCTGAAATGTTCAAGTCCTGAGCAGCACTTTTACGCTTGCCGTGGTGCTTTTCGAGCGCTTTGCGAATCATTTCTTTCTCCACATCGTCCAAAGCCAAGGATTCTTCGACATATTCTTCCGTATCCTGAATGTCGGCATCAACTGGAGTCGCCTGCTTGACGGGCTGACGGATAATGGTGGGCACATTGGATTCCGGCGGAGCAGGCATTATGGCCTGAGGAGGCTGATAAGCGGGCGTTTGCGGATAGAAAGGTACATTGCCCTCCCGGCTACTTGCAGGAGCTGTTCCCCGCTCGGTCATGATCTCATGCACCAGTTTCTTCAGTTCGGTCACATCCTGGCGCATATCGAAGAGAACTTGGTACAGAATCTCCCGCTCGCTCCCAAAGCTCTTCTCGCGCTTGCCGGACAAGGCGGGGAGGTGCTGCATGTTGTCTTGCTCGGGCAGATAATTCCGCAAAATATCCGCCGTAATGTCGCGGTTGGTCTCAATGATGGAAATCTGCTCGGTGATATTCTTCAGCTGGCGGACATTACCCGGCCAGGCATAGGACATCAGCATCTGGCGGGCATCATCGGCCAACTGAATGGCGGGCATGTGGTATTTCTCGGCAAAATCCGAAGCAAACTTACGAAAGAGCAACACCACGTCTTCTCCCCGCTCCCGTAGAGGCGGAATCTGAATGGGCACCGTATTCAAACGGTAGAACAAGTCTTCGCGGAAGCGTCCATCGGCAATGGCTTGCCTGAGGTTGACGTTCGTAGCTGCCACGATGCGCACGTCAGTTTTCTCTACCTTGGACGACCCCACCTTGATAAACTCTCCGCTCTCCAGGACACGGAGCAGGCGTGCCTGCGTAGGCAAAGGAAGTTCGCCTACCTCGTCCAGGAAGATAGTGCCTCCATTGGCTTCGCCGAAATATCCCTTGCGTTCGCTCACGGCTCCCGTAAAGGCGCCTTTCTCGTGGCCAAAGAGCTCGGAATCAATAGTACCCTCGGGAATAGCGCCGCAATTGACTGCTATGTATTGCCCGTGCTTGCGCCGACTATACTGATGAATGATCTGCGGAAAACTTTCCTTACCTACACCGCTCTCGCCGGTAATCAACACGGACAGATCGGTAGGCGCCACCTGGATGGCGATGTCAATGGCACGCATCAAGCCCGCATTGTTGCCAATGATGCCAAAACGGAGCTTGACTTGTTGGATTTCAGCTTTAGTCATATATCTTACAACTCCTCTTCTGCATTGTCCAGTTTCAGTTTATCACTATCATCCCGCTTCTCGTAATACTGCTTACGCAAGGGGTTGGCGTGCGCCTCCTTGTCGCGTTGGCGATTGCGGAAAACGTCGATAGCCACATAGACGGCTTGACGGAAAGAGTCCTCCGACGCCATACCTTTCCCGGCGATGTCGTATGCCGTGCCGTGAGCAGGCGATGTGCGCACCACTGGCAAGCCTGCGGTGAAATTGACACCCTCATCCATGGCCAACGCCTTGAACGGAGCCAAACCTTGGTCATGATACATGGCGAGGATGCCATCAAAACGGGTGAAATTGCCCGACCCCATAAAACCGTCTGCCGGATAGGGGCCATAGCACAAAACGCCTTGAGCTGCCATCTCCTTCAAGGCGGGGATGATAATTTCCTCTTCCTCAGTGCCCAGCAGTCCGCCATCTCCGGCGTGAGGATTCAGCGAGAAGACAGCGATGCGGGGGGCACTGATGCCAAAATCCTGCTTCAGCGAGCGATTGAAGATGGCCAGTTTCTCCTTAATCAAGTCCTTGGTCAGCGTCGGAGCTATCTGGCTGACCGGGATGTGTCCCGTCACCAGCGCAACGCGGAAATCTCCTTTCATCAGAATCATCAACGCCTTGTCCCCGTTGCCCAAGCGTTGCTCAATGTACTCCGTATGACCGGGAAAATCAAATTGCTCGGAATGGATGGTATGCTTGTTGATGGGTGCCGTGACCAATGCGTCGATCAATCCCGCCTTATAATCTTCCACAGCCCGTTCCAAAGCATCCAGCGCGGCTTTACCAGCACCAGGATCGGCTTTGGAAAACTCCACTTTCACTTCGTCATCTGTGCAGTTCAACACACTCAGGCGCCCATGAGCGGCCTCCGTAGCCGACGTGATGATACTGAAATTCGTAGCCAGGTCCATTGCCTTACGATGGTAGGCTGCTACCTTGGGCGATCCGTAAATCACCGGCGTACACAAGTCCAACATCAAAGGGTCAGAAAAGGTTTTCAGGATAACCTCATACCCTACACCATTTATATCACCATGCGTGATGCCTATTCTTATCTTATTATCTTCCATATCTTGCTCTTGTTTAATAGTTATTCTTTATTCCGATTGTATCAGTCTGTTCCGTCTGTGGCAACCTGAGTGTATAGAGCGATGCCTCCAATTGCCTCACCAGATTACGCTTCGAACGCCCCGGCGCATAGACAAAAATTTCACTCACGACGACCCGCCTATTCGCCTCGTCTACTTGCAAATGTGACACGAATGGGCCTCCCATGAAATCGCCCTGCACGTGCCATAATCCCCGTGCTTCCCAAACAGGCTTGCCTTGCACGGTGATTGGACGAATATCGGTCAGGAGCGAATCTGTCGTCATATACATTCCTTCGCGTGCACCAGGAATATTGACCTTCATCACCGAATCACGCTTATGAATGAATCCTGATTTTGTGAATACCCTTGTATCCTCATAAGGGAAGGCATATAACACAAAATTCTCATCTACCAAAGCTCCGTTGCTACCCGCCCAAAGGAAGTCCTTGCCTACTTTATAAGATGCCAACTCCGCGGGCAACCACACGGAACATCCAAACATCTCCTTGGCCAGCTGATCCATCTGCCGGTTGTGATTTTCCGCCAGCCACGCCATCCGGCGTTTCCGTTCCGCCTCCGTAAAGCAATCCAGAATGTCCGCCCGGCGTTGTTTCACCAGATGAACGAACGATGCTTCATCCGGAGCCCGCAGAAACAAGATGGCTTGCGGAAAAGCGTACACATCCTCTGCATAGGCCAATGATGCCCGCGTACAGCACACACTATCCACTTGCACCACTACGATGTTCCGCACCAGTTTCAGAATGGCATCGAAATGATGTGGAGAGGCATACATCAGCCTGAATGCACGCTCCGCCTGGGGCAATCCAGGCAGATCAGTATCCAACACCTCAAACAAGGCACGGCCCGCAGGACGCCCCCAGAAACTCGAATCAGCGACTACCAGCAGCTCATAAGGCCTTCCTGTCGATGTAGGCGTCAACCCGCTCCCCTTGCCTGACCCGCACGAAGCGAACAGGCATCCCAGCACGAGCCACTTCATCCATACAAAGCTACGAAGAATGGCGTACATCTGCCTCAACGAGGTTGATAATTTATATTAATTCTGTTCATTTTCTTCCATCTTGGCCGTAGACAACATGCCACAAGCGGCAAAGATGTCTTCACCACGGGACGCCCGTATCGTTGTAAAAACGCCATGCGAAGTCAGGAAATCCCGGAAGGCAGTCATGGCCTCCGGATCGCACCCTTGCAAGTCTACCCCGGGGATGGCATGGAAGCGAATCAGATTGATTCGACAGTCTAATCCACGAAGCAGCTTGACCAACTCGCGCGCATGGAGAGGAGAGTCATTGACTCCCTTGAAAAGGATATATTCAAAAGACAAGCGGCGCTGCTTGCTGAAATCATATTTCCGCAGGAAGTCAACCACCTCAATGATAGAAAAAGCCTTCTCGGCTGGCATCAGTTCGCGGCGTTGCTGAGGGATAGGCGAATGGAGACTGACCGCCAAATGGCAATCCGTCTCTTCCATAAATCGCTTCAATCCCTTGCGAAGCCCCACAGTAGAGAGGGTCACCCGCTTCGGGCTCCATCCATAACCGTATGGAGCAGTCATGATATCCAAGGCTTTCAAAACCTCATCCAAATTATCCAAGGGCTCGCCCATCCCCATCATGACAACATTGGTCAAAAGGTCGCGTTCGGGCAAAGAGTTAATTTGGTTAATGATTTGTCCGGCTGTCAGATTAGCGGAAAAGCCTTGCTTGCCCGTCATGCAGAAGCGGCAATTCATCTTGCAGCCCACTTGTGAAGACACACAGAGCGTAGCCCGGTCGTGATCGGGGATGAAAACGGCTTCCACAAAATGCCCTTCGCCGATCCGGTACAGATACTTGACAGTACCATCCACAGAGCGCATGGCATCTACCGGAGGCTCCGCCCCGACTTCGCACATCTCCTTCAACAGTTCCCGATGCTTCAACGAGAGATTAGTCATCTGGTCGATACTACTCACCTTCTTATCATAAAGCCACGAAGCGATTTGCCGGGCAGAAAATGCCGGCATCCCGATCGAATTTACCAACGCTTGCAATTCGGCAAGCGTCAGACCTAAAAGGGCTTTCTTTTGCATGATTATTCTTTCTTCTCCTAATTGAAGTGCAAAGATAAGAATTATGCCGCATAAGTCCACTCCCCAAAAGAAAAAAGGTGTCCCGCCTTCGAGACACCTTTCATCTTATCACGTTTATTATTCTTATGCAAAGGTAGAAATACCTTTAGCCAAGGTCAGATCTTAGAAGAACAAGTAACGCGAGTCCTTCACTTCGGCTTTCAGGTAGAGGTCGTTCAGCAACTGATTGGCCAGACGGGCATGCATGGAAGCCTGTGAGTTCATCTCGTTTTCTTCATTATACTCTTCGTTCGTTTTCTCCTTGGCATAGGACTGCAGCACAAAGACACCGGCATTGCCCTTCAGCGGCTGGCTCAGCTGGCCTTGTTCGCTCACCGAAGCGTAAGCACCTACCAGAGGTTCGCTACTACGCAAAGCGGGCACATAGGCAGGAGCACCGAAAGTGACGTGCTTCACCGAATCGCTCACAGCATTAGCCATTGCTTTATACTGGTCGAATGTGGATGCGCCAGCGGCTTGCATGTCTGCCATGATCTTTTCAGCCTTCTTGTCCCGGATAAGGTCGAAGCGAAGCTGATTCTGTACCAGCGAGAGAGGACGGTAGCCTTCCGGGATAATCGCAGAGAGACCCACCATCAGCATGTGGTCGTTGTCGCCACACTCGATCAATCCGGACACTTCGCCAGGCTTAGCGTTGAAAGCCCAACGCAAAGCTTCCTTCGTATCGCGGATGCCACCGATACCATGCTCAACGCTGCTCAAATCGTTGCGCTGGAGGAGACGATAACCGGCATCTTCAGCATTGGCCACCATCTTCTCATACGTGTTGTTGGTAGCGATAAACTGGCTGAAGTTGTTGTATGCCTTGCTGTAGGTCTCCTTGCTGAATTCTACCACGCGCTTCACCACGGCTACTTTATACTTATCCTTGGGCGCTTTCTTGTCCATCACCTGGAGGATGACGTTGGCTTGTCCCAAAGCGAGGTTTTGCACTTCCTTTTCCTTGCCGGAGATGATGGCATTGATATACTTCAAATTGTCATTGTCAATAGCAGCCCCTTCGTAGTTGGCGGAAGAGATCCAAGTGGCTTCACCTGTCTGCCCATACTTCTTGGCCAGTTCAGCAAAGTCTGCTCCTCCCTTGAGGGCAGTGCAGATGCTGTCGGCCAGCTCGATGGTCTTGGCGGGCGTCTCGGCTACGACCTGAATCTGACGATACTGTACAGAGTCGGGCATGGATGCCTTGGCCAGCTTCTTGAAAGCATTCAGGGTATTGTCCGCAGCATTGTAGTAGGGACCAAAGACGTCACCTGTAGATACGGAGTCGAGACGGGCTACAACATCAGACGGAAGCGTACGCGTCGTGTAGAACAAATCCACATACGGCACATCCGAACCTGTGGAGCGCACGAATGTAGCATAATCCTTCACTTTGTCTCCACCCATTTGGGCAACATAGTCTTCCATTTCCTTCTGCAGGGCGGCACGGTCTTCATCGCTGGCGGTCACCTGCACGTCGATATAGCTGATGTTGCGGGTCTCCACATATTGCTTGAACTGCTCTTTCTTCTGGTCATAAGCGGCACGCACTTCCTCGTCGGACACGCTCACCAAAGAATCGGACACCGAAGAGTAGGGCACGGCGGCCAAAAGCAAATCGGACTGGTTGACACGAGCATCGTAAGCATTCTGTGCCTCCACCGGATTGGAGATAAGGGCATTGGACACGAGCGCCATGTACTTCTCGCGCAAGCGGGTCTGGACAAGTGTCTTTTCGATGAAAGACCAGTAGTTGTAGAGTTTCTGGTAATACTCCGCATATTCGGCGGGCATCTGCGCCTGGTTCATACGCGAATAATCCACGAGGAACTTGTTGAGCATATCTCTATCGAAAGTACCCGTCTGCGGGTTGCGGAAAGGCAGTCCCTGAAGCAGAGGATGCGTACCGGCTTTGATGATAGCTTGCAATTCAGCGTCGGACACCTCCAAACCGAGCGCACGGGCTTCTTTCTCAATCAGCTTGTTCTCCACATAGGTGCGCCACACTTCGTCTTGCAGACGGTTGATCTGCTCCTCGGGCAAAGAATTGACATTGCTGGACATCTTCACCACCTCGGTGTATTCTTCCACCAATTCTTGATATTCCTGGGCGGAAACTTTCTCTCCGTCCACTTCTCCTACGTTTTGCGACTGGTGTGGTTGCATCACTTGCCAGGCATCGCCTGCAATAAACGCGAACAGAGCCAAACCGACCGCGATCACCAATAATGGTCCTTTCGACCGAATTTTCTGTAATGTTGCCATTTTTTAGTTAAAATGAATTTTATTATTTATTACTTGTTTTCTATGCTTCTCAAATTAGGGCACGAAGATACAAAAAATGCAAATACGCTTCTACTTATTCGAGAAAAAATTGCATCCAACGGGCTCATTCCGTGACTTTGAGGCGTACAAGCTCGATTTTTGTAGCCGTCAGGCGCAATATCTTGAACTTATACCGCCCGATAGTCACCACCTCATGAGGTTTAGGAAAATTTTGATACCGGCTCAATATCAATCCTCCGATAGTCATATAGTCATCCGACTCGGGCAAGTCCAAGCCAAAGGTTTCGTTCACCTTGCTTATTTCGAGGCGGGCGGAAAGCACATACTCGTCCGGCGCCACCTGCTTGCAGACGTAGGAGACGTTGTCATGTTCATCTTCTATGTCACCCAGAATTTCTTCAACGAGATCTTCCAAAGAAACGATGCCGGACGTGCCCCCGAATTCGTCCACCACCACGGCCAACGTCTTTTTCTGCTGCATGAAGAGCTTCATCAGGTTGCTGGCGGGCATAGTTTCGGGCACAATAGGCACGGATTTGACGCATTCACGCCAATCGGGCGGATTGCGAAACATCTCGGAAGAGTGGATATACCCCACCACATTGTCTATATTATCCTCGTAAACAATAATTTTGGAAAGGCCCGACTCGATAAAAAGCCCTTTCAGCTCGTCCAAAGTCTGATCAATGCCGATAGCTACCACTTCAGGGCGGGGTACGATGCAATCGCGTATCTTGACCGTGGAAAAATCTAAAGCATTCTGATAGATCTGCACCTCCGTATCCTTGCTCTCCCCCTCCATCTGCCGGGCAAGGGAGGCCGCCTTGAATTGCCGGAAAAGACGAGGCAGAAACTCGCATACCCCCAAAGCAAGGAAGGATGCCACAAGCACCTGTATCAAGATCAATACAAAAGGACTGGCCAAAATGCGCGGAGGAAGCATGTCGTCCAGCAAGCGCACGCTTACCAGCACTATACACACCAGCAAAAAAGCTTTCAGCAAACGCCACGCCAAACGATTCATAGTGCTTTCCTCCTTACTGACGGAGTTCGTGCAGGAGCTACTCGAAGCGTCTCTGCAGGAATAGGTTCGAGGGTATCGGCAGGAAGCGAATCAGCAGGTATCGAATCGTTGGAAGCAGAAGCCTCTTGCTCGTCCACGTAGAAAATGCCCTCAGGCTTGTGAATGGTATAAACCGTCATTTCCTGATTGGATTCAAAGCCTCGCCCGGTGATGATGCGGTCGGGTTGCTCGATGCGTATGAACTGGTCGGACCATACCCGGCCTTTGTTTTGATCCCAATAGAGCAAGTCCGTATCAAATTTCTCTCCTTTGAGATTTTGGATATGGACATTGCGCACAAGCTTCCATAACTCCTCTTTATTATAGAAATATGCAGTATCAGCTTCGATGCTGGCCTCCACTTGGAAGAGGGTATCGAACTTCTCCAAATAAACCCCTTTCTCAAAAGCCCAATAAGGCGGGGTCTTTCGGTCGAAAACTTTCCATTCTTCAGTCTTGATGCGATAGCGTATGAGGCCGGAGTCAGAGATGAGCGTGGTAACGCCCCGCGTATCCATCACTGGCAGAGAATCACGCTCGGTGATAGCCGCGCCTAACTGCTTGTCCCGCCCGGAGCAAGACGCCAGCAGAAGCACCAGAAAGAAAAAAGCCGTGAATTTATCCATCGGATAGCGCGATATTGAATGGCAAGTCTTTCCCCACATTTAATCCACCTTACGCTTGAAGAACCAACGCTCATTGAAAGTGATGCCCACGCAAATGCGCAGGATATTCTCGTCGAGGAAGTTGGCCCGGGCACCCTGTGTACGGACGTATTGGCCGGAAATGCTCAACATGGAGCGTGTACGGGGCACGGGGAGGCCAAATCCTGCCGTGACGCCATACTCATCGGCTGCACGGACACCCTCTATCTTATAATATGGCTTGGAGACAAAAGCTCCCACCCGATACTTGATGCGCGACAGGTAGTTACGTCCCATAGGATTGGGAATCATCTCTGCGCCGAAGGAGAAGCGCGTGCGCCGACAGAAGACGTCTTTGCTCCCCTCGTAGGCAGCGTCTTGCCAATCTTGCGACATGAAGTCGGCCGCCAAGGTCAGGCGTTGGTCATACACGTAAGCCAAACCTACTCCCCACGATGAGGGCAGGTCATAATGTCCGGGAATCTCTTGCTGGCTATAGGAGGCATTGGCGTCGGTGCCCGTCTGGCGATATTCGTAGGCGCTATGGCTCATCTCATGGCCGGGCGAATAGACTGCACCCACGGTGAGGGCGTTCTTCTTCCCTAAGTTGAGCGTGTATTGGGCACCAATGTCCAGCTTCCAAGTCTTTACATTCACCTCATTATTAATAATAGTAGCAAACTTCGTGGCATCGTATGGGAAACTGAGGGTGCGCGTGCGGGTCACCGAGCCCCAAAAGAAAGACATATTTGCACCCAGTGACAAGCCTTTGAACACCTTGAAGCCTGCCCCCAGATAGACTTGGTGCAAGCCTCCATCGCCCGTATAGCTCAAGGAGCTGGAAGCTTCCTGCGTATCGGCATCAGCATAATATTCGCTGATGTTATAGCCCACGTTGGCATAGGGCAACAGGCCGAGGCTGATACCCGCCCAAGGGGCTGCTCGGAATTGCATCGTGATGTAGTCGAAGCTGGAGTTCTTGGCATTCACCTTTTGCGTCCCATTGCTGAAGTTCGTATTTTGCAAGGAGATGCCTCCATCAAAAATGAAGGTAAGCGAATCCACGGCTGAATACGAAGCAGGATTGGCGGAATTGACGTGCAGGGGATCGCGCAAGGCATAAGCCGTACCGCCCATGGCACGGCTGTTGGCCGAACCAATCTCCGCCAGTTGGCCGTAGCCGTAGCGTGTATAGGGTGAATTCGTATTGTTCTGTGCGACAGCCATCCCGACCCCTGTCGTGGCCAAGATCGCCGCAATGAGCGTGCGTCTGAAGTGTACCATCGGTGTATGCAAAACTGTTTCTATTTTCGTCTTCACATGAAAACTGCCTGCAAAGATGATACTTTTTGCGCTGGTATCAAAAGAAAATCCCCGCTAACCCGTTAAAAAAATCAAAACACGGCATCAGCGGGGAGTATTTAAGCGGTAAAAGTTCCGCGAAGGCCTGCCCAATGTTTGGCAAAAACCCGACCTCTGCGGAACAATGGCGAAGAAAAATCTATCATTTAATAACACCCAGCTCGCGCCCAACCTTGACGAACGCCTCGATGCACTTGTCCAGATGGACACGCTCGTGTCCGGCAGAGATCTGCACGCGGATACGCGCCTGGCCTTTGGGCACCACAGGATAATAGAAGCCCGTGACGTAGATACCCTCTTCCTGAAGGCGGGCGGCATAGACTTGCGAAAGCTTGGCATCGTAGAGCATCACTGCACAGATGGCACTCTGCGTAGGCTTGATGTCGAATCCGGCAGCCATCATCTTGTCGCGGAAGTAGTTGACGTTCTCCACCAGCTTGTCGTGCAAGGCATTGCTCTCCTTCAGCATCTTGAACACCTCGATGCTGGCACCGATAACGGCAGGAGCCACGGAGTTGGAGAAGAGGTAAGGACGGCTGCGCTGGCGCAGGAGGTCTATGATTTCCTTCCGCCCTGTGGTGAATCCACCCATCGCGCCGCCAAAGGCTTTGCCCAGCGTGCCGGTGTAGATGTCCACACGGCCGTAGGTGCCGAATAGCTCGCTCACACCATGTCCTGTGGCGCCCACAACGCCTGCGGAGTGCGATTCGTCCACCATCACCAGGGCGTCATATTTCTCGGCCAAGTCACAGATTTTGTCCATGGGAGCCACATTGCCATCCATCGAGAATACGCCGTCCGTCACCACGATGCGGAAGCGCTGGGCCTGAGCTTCTTGCAGGCAACGCTCCAAGTCGGCCATGTCGGCATTGGCATAACGATAGCGCTTGGCTTTGCAGAGGCGCACACCGTCAATGATGGAAGCGTGGTTCAGCGAATCAGAGATGATGGCATCCTCGTCCGTGAAGAGCGGCTCGAACACGCCGCCATTGGCATCAAAGCAAGCGGCATAGAGGATGGTGTCTTCCGTCTTGAAGTAATCCGAAATAGCGGCTTCCAGCTCTTTGTGGATATCCTGCGTGCCGCAGATGAAGCGCACGGACGACATGCCATATCCCCGGCGATCCATCATCTCCTGGGCGGCCTTGATAAGGCGCGGGTTATTGGACAATCCCAGGTAATTGTTGGCGCAGAAATTCAGCACTTCCTGTCCTTTCACTTGAATAGCGGCCTGCTGAGGGCTTTCTATCAGACGTTCTTCCTTGTAAAGGCCGGCGTCTTTTATCTCGGCCAATGTCTGGGCGAGATAATCTTTCATTTTACCATACATAGTCTTTCGTTTTTAATTTCTCTCCTACAAAGAACACGATTTTTATCGGAATAAGCAAGTTTTCCGGGAAGAATTGTAGAGAAAGCATGAAAGAATCAAAAAAAGTACGTACCTTCGCACGGATTCTAAAAACATCATTGAAGTTATGAAGAACATATTAGTTATCGGCTCTACAGGGCAGATTGGCTCTGAGCTGACCATGGAACTGAGAAAAAGATATGGTGGTGATCATGTGGTGGCCGGCTACATCGCAGGCGCCGAACCTCAAGGCGTGCTGAAAGAGTCGGGACCCTCCGCCAGAACCAACGTGACGGACCGCCAATCGCTGGAGCTTGCCGTAAAGGAATACCAGATTGATACCATCTACAACCTGGCCGCCCTGCTCTCCGTTGTGGCGGAAAGCCGTCCTTCGATGGCTTGGAAAATCGGCATTGACGGCTTGTGGAATGTGCTGGAGGTGGCCCGCGAATATGGATGCGCCGTCTTCACGCCCAGCTCCATCGGGTCCTTCGGCGAGTCTACCCCCCACTTCAAGACGCCGCAGGACACCATCCAGCGTCCCCGCACCATGTATGGCATCACCAAGGTGACGACCGAACTCCTGAGCGACTATTATCACACGAAATATGGTGTTGACACGCGTGCCGTACGCTTCCCGGGCATCATATCCAACGTCACCCTGCCCGGCGGAGGCACGACGGACTATGCCGTAGAAATCTACTATGCCGCCGTACGGGGCGAGAAGTTCGTCTGCCCGGTCAAGGCAGGAACCTACATGGACATGATGTACATGCCCGACGCGCTCAATGCCGCCATCTCCCTGATGGAGGCTGACCCCGCCCGCCTGATCCACCGCAATGCGTTCAACATCGCTTCGATGAGCTTCGATCCCGAAGAAATCTATCTGATGATCAAAAAGTACGTCCCCAGCTTCGAGATGGAATACCAGGTAGACCCCCTGAAGCAAGCCATAGCCGACAGCTGGCCAGATTGCCTGGATGACACCTGCGCCCGCCAAGAGTGGGATTGGAAGCCCCAATACGACCTGGAGGCAATGACCGTGGACATGCTCGAAAAACTTCGTGCAAAACTCAATAAATAAGGCCCGCACGATGAGAAAACTTATGGCCGGATGCCTGCTCCTTGCCCTCTGTGCCGCCTCGTGCGGCCAGGGGAAAGGGAGCAAAGACCCTTTTGCGGCGATCTCGCAGATGGTAGATTCGATCAAGACGCCGGCGGATCCTGTGTCCGCCCTACCCGTTCAGGACCTGTACAAGCCCTTGGAAGTGGACGAGCTGTTCGATGACTTCATCTTCAATTATGGTTCGGATCCCGCGCTCCAAAAACAGCGTACGACATTCCCCTTGCCCTATGATGAAGACGGACACCTGACCCGCATCGGCAAGGAGGCGTGGAAACACGACCGGCTCTTCACCGAGGAGAATGTCTACACCCTTCTCTTCGACCGCGAGCAGGACATGGACATCGTAGGCGATACCTCGCTTACCTCTGTCCAAGTGGAATGGCTCTTCCTGCACGAAGCACGCATGAAGAAGTACTACTTTGAACGCAGACGGGGCATGTGGATGCTCGACTCCATCGCACAACACCAGCTGGCCATGACCGCCCCCCAGGATTTCCTGTCGTTCTACACTCGCTTCGTGTCGGACAGCCTCTACCAGCGCAAGCACATCCACTCGCCTCTGCGCTTCATCACCCTTGACCCCGATGATGAATTTTCCATCCTCGAGACCACCCTTGACCGGGAACAATGGTATGCTTTCCGCCCGCAGATGCCATCCAAATGGCTGACCAACATCTGCTATGGCCAGCGCAACGAAGCACGCTCGCGCACTAAGATACTGAAGGTGAACGGCATCGGAAACGGATACTCCAACGTATTCTACTTCCGCATCCGGCGGGGAGAATGGGAATTGTATAAATTTGAGGATACCAGTATATGACGATAACAAATAACTTCCCCCTTCGCACACACAACACCTTTGGCCTGGACGTCCGCACCGACCGTTTCCTGGAGTACGCCTCCGAGGACGAGCTGGCCGAAGTGATACGCACCGAGCTGGTCAGCCCGCCTTACCTGCACATCGGGGGAGGCAGTAATCTGCTGTTCACGGCCGACTATCCCGGCACCATCCTCCACTCGTGCATCCGAGGCATATCCGTCACTCATGAAGACGCCGATGCCGTCTGTCTCCGTGTAGGCGCAGGCGAGGTATGGGACGACTTCGTGCACCAATGCGTGGAGAATGGATGGCAAGGCGCAGAGAACCTGTCCCTCATCCCAGGCGAAGTGGGAGCAGCCGCCGTCCAGAACATCGGCGCCTACGGCGTGGAAGCCAAGGACATCATCACCTCGGTGGAGACTCTCGATGCTTCGGGACAGCAACGGATCTATCCAGTGGAGGAATGCGCCTATGCCTACCGACAGAGCTGCTTCAAACGCCCGGAGATGAAATCCGTGTTCATCACGCGCGTCAATTTCCGCCTGAACAAGACGCCCCGTTTCCACTTGGATTACGGTGCCCTGCGTGAAGCGTTGGACGGACAGACGCCCACCCTTGCGCTTGTGCGCCAAGCCGTCATCCGCATCCGCCGGAGCAAACTGCCCGACCCCAAGGAGCTAGGCAACGCGGGAAGCTTCTTTATGAATCCGGTTATCCCCCGCGCACAGTTCAAGCTACTGCGGGAAGCCAATCCCGCCATCCCTCACTACGACGTGGACGAGAACCGTGTGAAGGTGCCCGCCGGATGGCTCATCGAACAATGCGGATGGAAAGGTCGCAGCCTGGGACCCGCCGCCGTATACAACAAGCAAGCCTTGGTGCTGGTCAACACGGGAGGAGCCACAGGAGCCGATATCCTGCGCTTGGCCAAAGCCGTACAAGCCGACGTCCGCGAGAAATTCAACATTGACATCCAACCCGAAGTGATATTCGTATGAAAATAACCCTACTTGGAAGCGGCACCTCGACAGGCGTGCCCGAAGTGGGCTGCACCTGCCCCGTATGCACCTCCACCGACCCACATGACAAACGCCTGCGCACCTCGGCCATGGTAGAAGTGGGAGACGCCCGCCTGCTCATCGACTGCGGACCGGACTTCCGCGAGCAGATGTTACGCCTGAACGACTTCCGCCAGATTGATGCCGTACTCATCACCCACGAACACTATGACCACGTAGGCGGACTGGATGACCTGCGACCTTTCTGTCGGTTCGGTGAAATCCCACTCTATGCCGAACATTACACGGGGGAAGATTTGCGCCAGCGCATGCCCTATTGCCTGGTGGACCGCATCTACCCCGGCGTGCCTCGTATTTTCCTACAAGATGCCGAACCGGGCAAAGCCTTTCGCATCAAAGGCATCGAGATCCTGCCTTTCCGCGTGATGCACGGACGTCTGCCCATATTGGGATACCGCATCGGAGGAAAACTGGGCTATGTGACAGACATGCTCACCCTGCCCGACGAATCCTACGAATGCCTGAAAGGCGTCGAAATACTGGTGATGAACGCCCTGCGTCCGAAGCCGCACCCCACCCACCAAAGCATTGCCGAGGCTCTGCAAGCCGCCCGGCGCATCGGTGCCAAGGAAACCTACCTGGTCCACATGAGCCACCACGCCGGCCTGCATGCCGAGATCGAACGCGACCTTCCACCGCATATTCACTTCGCGTATGACGGATTAGCAATAAAAAGTGAAACTTTCTGAAACATTTGTTTTGTTTTATTAGCGGAAAGTGGTAAATTTGCCCCGCAACCATTCGAGGACTGTTATGAAATTATCGCTTTCCATAAAAATAGTTGTCGCGATATCCATTGCCTTACTTTGCGCAGGGATAGCGTTGTTTTCATTCATGCGGGTCAACTCGGCGGAACAGCACAAGGATTTCGACCTCTACACCCTCGTGCCGCAAGATGCCGTTGCCGTATTCGAGACGGGGCATTTGGTGGAAACGCTGGAGGCCATGAACAGGATGGATTGTGCCAAGGAAGGGCACCGCTTGCAAGTGTCACAATTGTTCAGCACTTTGATGACCTACCTCAACTCCCTGATGACCGAAGCTCCACACACCTTGAGCAAACAGATGAACAAAGTGCTGGTCAGTTTCCACAATCCCTGCGCGGAAACCGACCAAGTGCTGTATTGCACATTGGGAACCGGCGACAGGGAGTTGGTTGAACGCTTCATCGGGAAATACAGCGACCCGTCCTTCCCGGTGAAAACGTCGCACTACCGCGGACAGGAAATCAGCATCTACCCGATGAGCAACGGACAGTTCCTCGCCGTCTGCCTGACCAGGGATTTCCTGGCACTCAGTTTCCAGAAACGATTGCTGGAGCGCGTCATTGACGCCAGCCACGATGCCTGCGCACTGACGGATGATGATTCGTTCAGCACCTTGCATACCAACAAGTTGCGCGACGTGGAAGCCACGCTTTACGTCCGTGCACGCTCCCTTCCCATGGGGCAACCGTCGGACACCCTCCACCCCGTCGTCAACCTGAGCGAGTGGATGGAGTTCGATCTGAAGTTCACGGAGCAGGCCATCTATGCAGCCGGCATCAACCACGACCGCACAAGCGCACCCAGCCTGGCCAATGCCTTGCGCCCACAGCAGCCCGTCGACGGATTCCCCCACAAGCTCCTACCCCGCTCCAGCATCCTTTACAGCCATTGGTCGATAGCGGACAAAGACAGCCTCTTCGCCTTCCAGTACTTGCCTGTACCGGACACGTATGGTGCAAACGCCTACACCGAAGCCCGCGACAGGGAGTTGGAAACCTTCCTGAAGGCGTATGCCGACAGCACCCTGCTGACCTGCATCTTCCAGCCCCGGCGCGCTGACACTACGCCACAGCCCTGTGCCGTCGCCATCATCCCGCTGAAGCACGAATGGGAAGCCCGACAACACTTCTTGTCGTGGCTCGGCAACGCTCCCCGCGAAATCGACGCACCTCCCCATCCCCGTTTCGAGCCGGGCTACGGATACTATCCCCGCTCACGGGCCTACCGCAAATACCTGATGCCGCGCAACACCCTCACCGCCCGCATGACCGGCCTAACGGGCAACACCCTATATGGGTATGCCTGCTTCTACCGGGGTAGCTTACTCATCGCCCCGGATGCGTTCAGCCTGTCCGCCTACATGGATGCCATCGGGCGCAACGACTTGCTGCAAGCCAGCCTGCTACACGAAGCGTTGGCCAGCAGCTTGTCCCCCTCCTACACCAACCTGCTGATGGCCGACATGGGGCAAGTGCTGCAACAACCTGACGGATACGCCCGCTTGCTGCCCACCTTCTTCCTGCGCCATGCCGACTTCTTCAGCCGCTTCATGCTGGCTGCCCAGTTCACCGGACAAGATGGAGCCGTCTGCACCAACCTGACCTTGCTCTACAACCCCTAAAAAAGAGACGCACATCCGGGACTTTACCATCTCCGGACATGCGTCTGAATTCATGCGCTCAGCCTATGCTCCTAGTCAGAAAGGCAGATCATCCTTGGCATCCCCGACCAAGAAATCGGGAGCTGCCGTGGGAGCAGGCGGAGGGACAGGAACTCCCGGCTGCGGCTGCTGGACAGGCGCGGATGCCGTGGCGGGCTCCACCTTCCAGGCGCGGATGCGGTTGAACCAACGGTCCTGCCACTGATTGGCGTCAATGTCAAAAGAGACCCTCAGCTCTTGCCCCACCTGTATGTTAAATTGCGCGATCCGGTCCGCCCCGAACACTTCAAAACACATCCGACGCGGGTATTGCCCGCTTGCGCTATCCTCGATGACGTACTCCTGAGCCTTCCACTCGTTGCCTGTCCGGCTTGACACTCCCCCTTTTTCGGGAAGCACAGCAATGATTCTTCCGATAAATTCCATTGTTCACTGTTTTTGTTGACGCGGCGAAGTTACGATTTTTTAGGCATACCAGACGTATCCCGAAGGCATTTTCTTCGGATTTCTTTTATCATTTAGCGGATTAATTTTAGCACATATCCACGCAATCCGCGTAGCTCGCGCCTGAAAGATAACACAAAAAACGAACTGTTATAACTGTTATGTTATGCCCGCACACCGACGGCATGAAACACATGAAAGCTCATCGACTGATTATAACCAACTGATTTGCAACACCCAAATACGATTTAACAAAAATCACCCTTCAAAAAGCCTCCAAATCGGTTCCCAAAATTTGGCAGCACCGAACATTGTGCTTACCTTTGTTTCGCCCAAAGGACGGAAAAGTTTGGCTTTAACAGGTTTTATCGGCTTGACAAGGACGGAGACGCATCAAATCTGTGGGAAGTAGGCGGATATTCCGCAGATTTTTCCTAACTTTGCCCGTTCTAAAGTAGAAACAAAAAATAAAAAAGATACAGCTATGAAATTTATCGTTTCGAGTTCGGCGCTCTACGCCCACCTGCAAGGCATCAGCCGCGTCATCAACTCCAAGAATGCGCTCCCCATCCTGGATTGTTTCCTGTTTGAATTACGGGACGAAGCCCTGAACGTCACCGTGTCCGACAGCGAAACCACCATGGTGACCACAGTGGAGGTGGTGGAGAGCAATGCCGACGGACGTTTTGCTATTGCCGCCCGCACCTTGCTGGACGCCCTCAAGGAGATCCCCGAACAACCTCTGACGTTCGACATCGACCTCCAAACGCTGGAGCTGAACATACAGTACCAGAACGGGCAGTACAACCTGATGGGACAAAACGCGGATGAATTTCCCACGCCCGCCACGCTAAGCGACAATGCCGTCCGCGTGGAGATAGATGCCCAAGTCCTAATGAACGGTATCAACCGCGCCATCTTTGCCACGGCCGACGACGAGCTGCGCCCTGTCATGAACGGCATCTACTTCGACATCACCACGGAGGGCATCACCTTGGTAGCTTCGGACGGGCACAAGCTGGTGCGCAGCAAGACGACCGCCGCCCACGGCAACGAACGGGCCGCCTTCATCCTGCCCAAGAAGCCCGCCTTGCTCCTGAAGAACATCCTCCCCAAAGAGTCGGGGCAGGTGACCATCGAGTTTGACGACCGCAACGCCGTCTTCACGCTGGAGAGCTACCAACTGTCCTGCCGCCTGATCGAAGGACGATATCCCAACTACAACTCGGTGATCCCCAAGAACAACCCCAACAAGGTCACCATCGACCGCCAGCAACTGATCGGCGCCCTGAGGCGCGTGTCTATCTTCTCTTCCCAAGCCAGCAGCCTCATCAAGCTGCACATCGACGCGGACAAGATGGTCATCAACGCACAAGACATCGACTTCTCCACCTCGGCCGAGGAGACGCTGGCCTGCCAGTACGCGGGCAACCCTATGGAAATCGGCTTCAAATCGACCTTCCTGATCGACATCCTGAACAACATATCCTCGGACGAGGTACTCATCGAGCTGGCCGACCCATCGCGCGCAGGTGTCATCACCCCCATCGAACAAGAGGAAGACGAGGAGCTGCTGATGCTGCTCATGCCCATGATGTTGAACGATTAAAAAAACGACCCGGACATGAAACTGAACCTGAAGAATCCGCTCGTCTTCTTCGACTTGGAGACCACCGGCACCAACATCAATACCGACCGCATCGTGGAAATCTGCTACCTGAAGGTCTACCCCAACGGCAACGAGGAAGCCAAGACCATGCGCATCAATCCCGGCATGCATATTCCCGAAGAAGCATCGGCCATACACGGCATCTATGACGAGGACGTCAAGGACTGCCCCACCTTCAAGGAGGTGGCGCGCAACATCGCCCGCGACATCGAGGGATGCGATCTGGCGGGATTCAACTCCAACCGCTTCGACATCCCCGTACTGGCGGAAGAATTCCTCCGCGCGGGCGTCGACGTGGACCTGGGACGCCACAAGTTCATCGACGTGCAAGTGATCTTCCACAAGATGGAGCAGCGCACTCTCTCGGCCGCCTACAAATTCTATTGCGGCAAGGACCTGGAAGACGCGCACACCGCCGAGGCGGATACACGTGCCACGTATGAAGTGCTGATGGCGCAACTGGACCGCTACCCGGAAACGCTGAAGAATGACGTAGCCTTCCTCTCCGAATACTCCAGCTTCAACCGTAACGTAGACTTCGCCGGGCGCATGGTCTATAACGATGCCGGGGTGGAAGTATTCAACTTCGGAAAGTACAAGGGCATCCCCGTGGCAGAAGTCCTGAAGAAGGATCCCGGCTACTACAGCTGGATACTGAACAGCGACTTCACGCTCAACACGAAGGCGATGCTCACTAAAATCCGCCTCCGCGAACTGACTCAACGCTAAACAAGAACTATGGCCAACGTATTGAAAGGAAAGAAATTCGTACTGGGCATCACCGGCAGCATCGCCGCCTACAAAGCCTGCCTGCTGATCCGCGGACTGGTGAAGCGGGGCGCGGAGGTGCAGGTGGTCATCACGCCCGCCGGCAAGGAATTCATCACGCCCGTCACCCTGTCTGCCCTGACCAGCAAACCCGTCATCAGCGACTTCTTCGCCCAGCGCGACGGCACGTGGCACAGCCATGTGGACTTGGGACTTTGGGCAGACGCCATGATCGTCGCTCCCGCCACCGCCTCGACCATCGGCAAAATGGCACACGGCGTAGCCGACAACATGCTCGTCACCACCTACCTCTCCATGAAGGCGCCCGTGTTCGTCGCACCTGCCATGGACCTGGACATGTATGCCCACCCCTCCACGCAGGCCAATCTGGACACGCTCCGCTCGTATGGCAACCACATCATCGAGCCCGCCACGGGCGAGCTGGCCAGCCATCTGACCGGCAAAGGACGCATGGAAGAGCCGGAAAACATCATCCTCCAGCTGGAGACCTACTTCGCCCACCTCGACGGGGACCTCAAAGGAAAGAAGATTCTCGTCACTGCCGGGCCTACCTACGAGAAAATCGACCCCGTACGCTTCATCGGCAATTATTCCACGGGAAAAATGGGACTGGCTCTCGCCGACGAATGCGCCTCACGCGGAGCAGACGTCATCCTTGTCAGCGGCCCCATGCAACGTAACCCGCACTTCCCCATGCACCGCCACATCCAGGTAGAATCGGCGCAGGAGATGTACGACGCCGCCACCAACGCTTTCGCTGAAGCTGATGCCGCCATCCTGACCGCCGCCGTGGCCGACTACACCCCTGAACACGTGGCCGCCGAGAAAATCAAGCGCGAACGTACCGGCGACATCACCCTCCCCCTGAAACCCACGCAAGACATCGCCGCCCGGCTGGGAGAGCTGAAGCAACAAGCCGCCTCGCAGAAGATACTCGTGGGATTCGCTTTGGAAACCACGCACGAAGTGGAGAACGCCAAGGACAAGCTGGCGCGCAAGCATCTGGATTTCATTGTGCTCAACTCGCTGAACGATCCCGGTGCCGGTTTCCGCCACGACACGAACAAGATCAGCCTCATCGACCAGAACGGCAAGGTGGACTTCCCCCTCAAACCGAAGACCGAAGCCGCCAAGGACATCGTGGACCGACTGGCCGAACTGCTACAATCCTAACACAAAAACTGAACTCGAAAACCCTATGCTGCGTTCGCTCTACATACAAAATTATGCGCTGATCGAGAAGCTGGACATCGACTTTGAACCCGGTTTCTCCGTTATCACGGGTGAAACAGGAGCCGGCAAATCTATCATCCTGGGCGCCATCGGCCTCCTGCTGGGCCAACGCGCCGACGTGAAGTCCATTCGCACAGGTGCGACAAAATGCGTCATCGAGGCGCATTTTGATGTCTCCCGCTACAGCAATTTGCGCCCCTTCTTCGCCGACAATGGCTTGGACTATGACGACGAGTGCATCCTGCGTCGCGAGCTGTATGCCTCAGGCAAGAGTCGTGCCTTCATCAACGACTCCCCCGCCCAGTTGACTCAGATGAAGGAGCTGGGCGAACAGCTGATTGACGTGCATTCGCAACACCAGAATTTGCTGATCAACACGGAAGGCTTCCAACTCAACGTCTTGGACCTTCTGGCACACGATGATGCCACGCTCGCCGCCTATCAATCTGTCTACAAGCAATGGAAACAGGCACAAGGCGATCTGGACAAGCTGGTGGAGAAAATAGCCCGAGACAAAGCGGACGAGGACTACATCCGCTTCCAGTGGCAGCAATTGGACGAAGCACGCCTCACGCCGGGCGAACAAGAAGAGTTGGAACAGGAGACTGAGTTGCTGAGTCACGCCGAAGACATCAAGGCAGGTCTCTACCAAGCCAGCCAACGCTTCAACAACGACGAAAACGGGCTGCTGTCCGGACTGAAGGAATGCTGCAACACGATGCAAAATCTGCAAAATGTCTATCCGCCCGCCGAAGAATGGGCCAACCGCCTGGAAAGTTCGTACATCGAACTGAAAGACATTGCCGACGAAATTGCCGATAACGAAGAGCGCGTAGAATTCAATCCCGCCCGCCTGGCAGAGGCCAACGAACGCCTCAACCTCATCTACACTCTGCAACAAAAGCACCGCGTGGACACGGTGGACGAATTGATCGCCTTGCGTGATGAATATGCCACGCGCCTGACCGCCATATCCTCCTCCGCCGAAGAGCTGGAAACGCTCCGCCAACGCTGCGAGGAACTACAGGAACAAGTCCGCCGGCAAGCCTCTTGCCTGACACAAGCCCGCCAAGCAGCGGCACAGGAAGTAGAACGTCAGATGGCCTCCCGCTTGATTCCACTGGGGATGCCCAACGTGCGTTTCACGGTGGACATGGGCGAACGCAAAGAACCCGGCCCGCACGGGTCGGACACGGTCAGTTTCCTCTTCTCGGCCAACAAGAACGGAACGATGCAAAACATCTCATCGGTGGCATCGGGCGGAGAAATAGCCCGCGTCATGCTCTCGGTGAAGGCGATGATCGCCGGTGCTGTCAAGTTGCCTACCATCGTGTTTGACGAGATAGACACGGGCGTATCGGGTGAGATCGCCTCGCGCATGGCGGACATCATGCAGGAGATGGCTGAAAACGAACGACAAGTCATCAGCATCACCCACCTGCCCCAAATCGCCTCGCGTGGACGCACACACTACAAGGTGTACAAGCAAGACAACGAGACAGAAACCAATAGCCACATCCACCGCCTGACCGACGAAGAGCGGGTGGAAGAAATCGCCCACATGCTGAGCGGTGCCACCCTGACCGAAGCCGCCTTGAACAATGCGCGCACCTTGCTGAAACAAAATTAATGAAGTAAAAATCGAATATGACAGAGAAAAACGAAATGATATTCGGCTTGCGCGCCGTGCTCGAAGCATTGGAAGCAGGCAAAGAGATAGACAAGCTATTGGTGAAGAAAGATCTCCAAGGAGACTTGGCCAAGGAGTTGTTCGCTGCCTTGAAAGGTACGGACATCCCCGTCCAACGGGTACCCATCGAACGCCTGAACCGCATCACGCGCAAGAACCACCAAGGCGTCATTGCCTACATCTCGGCCATCACCTACCACAAATCGGAGAATTTGGTGCCCGGTCTCTTCGAAGAAGGGAAGAATCCGTTCTTCCTGATGCTGGACGGCATCACCGATGTACGCAATTTCGGTGCCATCGCCCGTACGTGCGAATGTGCCGGCGTGGATGCCATCCTCATCCCCGCCACTCACAGCGTGTCCGCCAACGCCGATGCCATCAAAACGTCGGCAGGCGCCTTGCACAAGATTCCCGTGTGCCGCGAACGCAACCTGACCGATACGTTGCACTACCTGAAGGAGAGCGGCTTCCGCCTCATTGCCGCCACCGAGAAAGGAGATTACGACTACACCAAAGCCGACTACACGGGGCCGGTCTGCATCATCATGGGCGCGGAAGACAAAGGTGTCTCCTATGACAACCTGGCCTTGTGCGACGAATGGGTGCGCATCCCCATGCGTGGCACCATCGAATCGCTCAACGTGTCCGTGGCCGCCGGCATCCTCATCTATGAGGCCATCAAGCAAAGAACGAATGAATCAGAAGCATGATATGAAAAGAAAGATTTTTTTAACTTTGGCCCTCTGCCTGGTGGCATCCTGGAGCATGGCGCAAGCTCCCAAATGGGTGGAGAAAGCCAAGCAAGCGGTATTCTCGATAGCCACTTACGACCAGAATGACCAATTACTGAAGACGGGCAACGGCTTCTTCGTTTCCGAAGACGGCATCGCGCTCTCCGATTATGCCCTCTTCAAGGGAGCTAAACGCGCTGTCATCATTAACAGCAAAGGTGAACAAATGCCTGTACTCCACATCATGGGAGCGGATGACATGTATGATGTCGTCAAATTTCGGGTAGACATTCCTCGAAAAGTCAATGCCTTGCCGATAGCCTCCGCCTCGCCGAATCCCGGAGCTGAAGTATACCTGCTACCTTACTCCACCCAGAAAAGCCGCTCCTGCACGGCAGGCCACGTGAAGTCTGTCGACAAGGTAGAAGGAGACTATGCCTACTACACGCTGGAGATGCAACTCAAAGACAAGATGGTCAGCTGCCCGGTGACCAATGCCGAAGGCGAAGTGTTTGGCTTGGTGCAGAAGTCATCCGGACAAGACACTGCAACGCTCTGCTACGCCGTGGATACCCGCTATGCAATGGCGCAGAAAATATCGGCACTCTCTTACAATGACCTGACCTTAACGGATATTGGTATCAAGAAGGCTCTGCCTGACACGGAAGAGCAAGCCGTGATATTCCTCTACATGGCCTCCACCCAACTCTCTCCAGAGAAGTATGCCAGCGTACTGGATGACTTCATTGCCCAGTATCCCAACAGCACGGATGGCTACATCCGCCGCGCCAACCAACAAATAACTACTGCGCAGGACGAAAACACCTTGGCGCTGGTAGCTGCCGACATGGACCGGGCATTGGAAGTTTCGCAGCAGAAAGACAACACATACTTCGACCGGGCTAAACTGGTCTACAACTACATGTTGACCAACCCCAAGACGCCCTACCAGGACTGGAGCCTGGACAAAGCACTGGGGGAGATCCGCGAAGCCATCCGCCTCAACCCGTTGCCCATCTATACGCAGATGGAGGGCGACATCTTGTTTGCCAAGCAGGACTATCCTGCCGCTTTGGCTGCTTACGAAAAGGTCAACCAATCTGAACTGGCTTCACCAGCCACCTTCTTCAGCGCCGCCCAAACCAAAGAAATGCTAAAAGCGCCTGCCACGGAAGTCTTGGCCCTGATGGATAGCTGCGTAGCCCGATGCCAGCAGCCTTATACAGAAACCGCCGCACCCTACCTGCTGGCCCGTGCCCAGGCACTGCTCAACGCTGGACAAGCACGAAAAGCCATGCTGGACTATGACGCCTACTTCAAAGCTATGAACGGCCAGGTGAACGACGCATTTTACTACTACCGAGAACAGGCCGCCATGCAAGCCCGTCAATATCAACGCGCCTTGGACGATTTGGCCAAAGCCATTGAACTGAATCCCAACGAAATGCTATACCGAGCCGAACTGGCCGTCGTCAACATCCGCGTCGGTCGCAGCGAAGAAGCAGTCAAAATCCTGCAAGATGCTTTGACCATCCAACCGCAATACGCTGAAGCCTACCGCCTGATGGGACAAGCCTACATCCAACTGAAAAAGCAGAATGAAGCCTGCGAATCTTTCGCCAAAGCCAAAGAGCTGGGTGATCCCAACGTGGACGCATTGATAGAGAAACATTGCAAATGAACATGCAACTGCAATACCCCCTCGTACAACTCACTTTATATAACTATAGAATCGTATGAAACAAGTAATTAACAGTACAAAAGCTCCTGGAGCTATCGGCCCGTACAGTCAGGCCATAGAAGCCGCTGGCATGGTATTCGTATCCGGCCAGTTGCCTATTGATGCTGCCACCGGCCAGATGGCCGAAGGCGTTGAGGCACAGGCACGCCAATCATTGGAGAACATCAAGCATATCTTGGAATCAGCTGGACTCACTATGGGTCACATCGTCAAGACTACAGTCTTCCTGGCAGACATGTCCTTCTTCAGCGACATGAACAAGGTCTATGCCACCTACTTTGAAGGCGCATGTCCAGTCCGCTCGGCCGTTGCCGTCAAGGCGTTGCCCAAAGACGCGTTAGTGGAGATTGAGTGTATTGCGGCGCGCTAACAGATCGGCCACGACAAAGGTACTGCCTCCCACGAAGATGAAGTCTTCGGGGAGGCTTTTATCTTGTGCGGCACGCACTGCCGCTGGCACATCCGGATAGACCTGTCCCCGTAATCCTGCCTCTGCCGCCAGTTCGGCCAGACGTTCTCCCGGCAAAGCACGCTTCACACTGGCTTGGGTAAAATAATAGACCGCCTCGCGAGGTAACAATGCCAATACGCCTCGAATATCCTTATCATTCACCATTCCGATGACAATATGCAGCTGGTGGCAAACTTGCTGGCGTAGCTGTTCGGCAATATACTGGATACCTCCCACATTGTGCCCGGTGTCGCAGACCAAAGTCGGACGATCTTGCAGTTTCTGCCATCGTCCCATCAATCCGGTCAACTCCGACACACGAGCAAAGCCGTTTCGGATATTCTCCTCACGAATATGGTATCCGGCCTCTTGCAAAAGTGGCAATGCAGCAAGCAAAGTGCGGCGGTTCTTCGCCTGATACAACCCCTTCAATTCAAACGTCATGCCAGGATAATCGTGTACATCCTCCTCCTCGGCAAAATGAATGGGGGCACCCACCTCCTCGGCTTTTTTCCAGAAAACGGGGCGCGTCTCCGGCGTGGTTTCTCCTATGACCACGGGGATTCCCAACTTGATAATACCGGCTTTCTCGCCAGCAATCTGCGCCAAGGTATTTCCCAGGAACTGGACATGATCCAAACTGATGTTGGTGATAATACACAAATCTGGGTGTATGATATTGGTACAATCCAACCGTCCTCCCAAGCCGACTTCCACGACAGCCACATCTACCCCTGCATCGGCAAAATATCTGAAAGCCATAGCCGTGGTCAGCTCAAAGAAAGAGGGATGAAGCGGCTCGAAGAAAGCACGTTCCTCCTCCACAAAACGAATGACATACTCTTCAGGAACAGGCCGCCCGTTCACCCGAATACGTTCACGAAAGTCTATCAGATGAGGCGAAGTATACAACCCTACACGATACCCGGCTTCCTGCAAGATGGCAGCCAGCGTATGCGAACACGACCCTTTCCCGTTTGTCCCCGCGATGTGGATGCTCCGGAATGAACGATGCGGATGTCCCAAATGCGCATCCAACGCCAACGTGTTCTCCAAACCCTCTTTGTATGCTCCTGCGCCGATTTGCTGAAACAAAGGGGTACTGTTGTATAAGTAAGCTAATGTGTCTTGATAATTCATATTTAAAATATTTAACCGGAAAACCTCAATCCTTTTACACCTTAAAATTGTTTCTTGATTAGAATCGGCAAATATAGTACTAACTATTTAAATCTAACCAATATGGGAGCCAAGAAAAATTTTGTGATCGATACCAATGTTATCCTTCACGACTACAAATGCTTGAAAAACTTCCAAGAAAACGACATTTACCTACCTATCGTCGTATTGGAAGAACTGGACAAATTCAAGAAAGGGAATGAACAAATCAACTTCAACGCCCGCGAATTCGTCCGCGAACTGGACTTGATCACCGATGACGACCTTTTCACCAAAGGTGCACAACTGGGTGAAGGACTGGGACGCCTCTTTGTCATCACCGGACAAATTGATGCTCCGCATGTCTATGACTCCTTCCCGGAGCATATCCCAGACCACCGTATCTTAGCCGTGACAGACTGGCTGACCCGCAAATATCCGGACATGAAGTCCATCCTGGTCACCAAGGATGTCAACCTGCGGATGAAAGCCCGCTCCATCGGCCTGCTTTGTGAGGATTACATCAACGACAAAGTAATGAACGTGGACATCTTCGAGAAGTCCAACGAAGTGTTCGAGAATATCGACCCGGCTCAGATAGACCGCATCTATTCGTCCCGCGAAGGCATAGACATCAACGAGTTCGACTTCAAAGATGTCATCCACCCCAATGAATGCTTCATCTTGAAAAGTGACCGCAACAGTGTCCTCGCCCGCTACAATCCGTTCACTCATGTAGTCAAACGAGTAAACAAGACCAGAAACTACGGCATTGAGCCTCGTAATGCCGAACAAAGTTTCGCCTTTGAAATTTTGAATGACCCGAACATCAAACTGGTAGCATTGACGGGAAAAGCCGGTACCGGCAAAACTCTCCTGGCATTAGCCGCCGCTTTGGGACAAATGAGCGACTACAAACAGATTCTGCTGGCTCGCCCCATCGTGGCCTTGTCCAACAAGGATATAGGTTTCCTACCGGGCGATGCCCAAGAAAAAGTTGCTCCCTACATGCAGCCCCTATTCGACAATTTGAACGTCATCAAACACCAGTTCTCGTCCACTTCCACGGAACTCAAACGCTTGGACGACATGCAGAAGAGTGGCCAACTGGTCATAGAAGCCTTGGCTTTTATTCGCGGTCGAAGCCTGAGTGAAACCTATTGCATCATTGACGAAGCGCAAAACCTGACCCCGCACGAGATAAAGACCATCATCACCCGCGCCGGCGAAGGTACTAAGATGGTCTTCACAGGTGATATCCAACAGATTGACCAGCCCTACCTGGACAGTCAGTCTAATGGATTGGTCTACATGATAGACCGCATGAAAGACCAAAAACTCTTTGCCCACGTCAACCTGGTGAAAGGCGAACGCAGCGAACTAAGCGAATTGGCCAGCAACCTGATGTAACAAGAAGATATTGAATACAATCGATGCGGATAGCGCTATAAAAAATCAGCGTTACCCGCATCTGTTGTATCTGAGTTATCCCGTGTCAGCCATCAATGCTTCAACGCCTTGATAACCGGTATGAACACCAATGCTCCACTGAGTACAATCATCAGGATAACTGGACCATCTATGCGCTCAGCTTTAGTGAGAACGATATAGCACAACAGCACCCAAAGGAGCGTGATGCACACACATTGCGAGCGGGAGAGACGACGCCTCCCCCGCCGATATCCGGGCAGCATCATTGCTCAGCTTGCTTCTTGGCCACGATGGCATCAATAGCAGCCACGGCCGTGATGTTGACGATGTCGCGCACCGAGCTTTCGAAGTCCGTGAAATGAATGGGCTTGTTCAATCCCATCTGTATCGGGCCGATCAGCTCGCCGTCCGTGTGCATCCCTTGCAAGAGTTGGTAACCTGCATTGGCAGAACTCAACGTGGGGAAAATAAGTGTATTGACATCTTTGCCCAAGAGACGCGTGAAGGGGTACTTCTGATCACGCAAATCACGGTTAAGAGCGAAGTTGACCTGCATCTCACCATCAATGGCCAAGTCGGGATAATGCTCCTGCATGTACTCTACGGCCTTGTGAACATTCACAGGGCTTCCGATGGTATCTGCACCAAAGTTGCTGTAACTCAGCATGGCGATGACCGGCGTTTGGTTGAAGAAGCGGACAGTGTGCTCCGTCAGCTTGGCGATGTCAATCATCGTCTCTGCATCAGGATGACGGTTGATCAAGGTATCTGCCAAGAAGAAGATGCCCTTCTTGGAATTGAGGATATGCATTGTGGCGAAAGTAGAGTAACCCGGCTGAATGCCGATAACTTCCTTGGCCACTTTGATGGTATTGCTATACTTGGTGTAAAGTCCGGTAATGAAAGCATCGGCTTCGCCCGTTTCCACCATCATCATGCCGAAATAGTTGCGCTCGAACATCTTGTCATTGGCCTCCTCGTAAGTGGCACCTTCACGGGCACGCTTCTTGGCAAGAATGTGGGCATAGCGTTCGCGACGTTCCTGCTCGTTGGGGTGACGCAGATTGACCACCTCTATACCTTCAAGGCTCAGATTGAGTTTCTTGGCCATCTTGGCTATCAGTTCGTCGTTGCCCAAGAGGATAGGTTGGCAAATGCCTTCGGCCTTAGCTTCCACAGCGGCCTTCAGCATCTTGGGATGCGTGCCCTCGGCAAATACTACACGCTGCGGATTCTGGCGGGCAAGTTCGTAAAGCTGTGCAGTGAACTGGCTCTCATAGCCCATTAACTCCAGCAAGTGCTTCTTATAGGCATCCCAATCTTGGATAGGAGTACGAGCAACGCCGCTCTCCATTGCTGCGCGGGCCACGGCACAGGACACTTCGGTGATAAGCCGCGGATCGACAGGTTTCGGTATGAAGTAGTCGCGTCCAAAGATGAGGTCGTTCACGTGATAAGCATTGTTCACCACGTCGGGCACTGGTTGCTTGGCCAACCCGGCGATAGCGCGCACTGCGGCGATCTTCATCTCCTCGTTAATGGCCTTGGCATGTGTATCCAGTGCGCCACGGAAGATGTAAGGGAAGCCTATGACATTGTTGATCTGATTCGGATAATCGGAGCGGCCGGTCGCCATCAATACATCAGGACGTGCAGCCATAGCATCCTCATAGGAAATCTCCGGCGTGGGATTGGCCAACGCAAACACAATGGGATCTTTAGCCATAGAACGCACCATGTCTTGGGTAAGGACATTACCCTTGGAGAGACCGAGGAAGACATCAGCGCCTTCGATGGCTTCGGCCAAGGTATGGATATCACGATCGGTAGCGAAGAAGCGTTTCTGCTCCGTCAGGTTCTCGCGGTCCTTACGGATAACCCCTTTGCTGTCCAGCATCACCACGTTCTCCAAGCGTGCGCCCAAGGAGATGTAAAGTTTGGTACAGGATACAGCGGATGCCCCTGCGCCATTGACCACGATCTTGACATCTTCAATTTTCTTGCCTGCCACTTCGAGGGCATTGAGCAATCCGGCACTGGAGATGATAGCGGTGCCATGCTGGTCATCGTGCATGACGGGGATGTCAAGCTCTTCTTTGAGGCGACGCTCAATCTCAAAACATTCGGGAGCTTTGATATCCTCTAAGTTGATGCCTCCGAAAGTGGGAGCAATGGCTTTGACGGCCTCCACGAACTTGTCGGGGTCGGTTTCGTTCACCTCGATGTCAAACACATCAATCCCCGCATATATCTTGAACAACAGGCCCTTGCCTTCCATCACCGGTTTGCCAGCCAAGGCACCGATATTGCCCAATCCGAGGACGGCTGTACCGTTGGAAATAACAGCCACGAGGTTACCTTTGGCGGTGTACTTGTAGGCATCAATGGGGTTTTTCTCAATCTCCAGACACGGCTCGGCCACGCCGGGCGAATAGGCAAGGGAGAGATCAGTTTGAGTACTGTAAGGTTTGGTAGGGATTACTTCAATTTTTCCCGGCTTGCCCATAGAGTGGTAGAGCAAGGCGGCTTCTTTGGTTATCTTTGCCATATACTACTATGATTTGAATGATCGTTTCATTTGGCCGCAAAATTAACGATAATAGTTGAAAAGTGTAAGTGAGAAAGTGATAAATAGTGTTAGATTTTCAATCATCCTCGCTTAATGAGGTTCATGAACTCCTCCCTCGTCTTCGCCTGATTGAATCCACCGGAGAAGTCTGAGGTAGTAGTAATGGCATTCTGCTTCTCTACCCCGCGCATCTGCATACACATGTGTCGCGCCTCGACAACCACCATCACACCCAAGGGATTGAGTGTTTCCTGGATGCATTGTTTGATTTGCAGCGTCATGCGCTCCTGCACTTGGAGGCGATGGGAGAAGATGTCCACCACGCGGGCAATCTTACTCAACCCAGTGATGTAGCCGTTGGGGATGTAAGCCACATGCGCTTTGCCATAGAAAGGAAGCATGTGGTGCTCACAGAGGGAGAAGAAATCTATATCCTTCACGATGACCATCTGGTTATAATCTTCCTTGAAACGGGCGGATCGCAGCACTTCGTGGGGATCCATGGCATAGCCTCCAGTAAGAGTCAGCATGGCTTTGGCTACGCGTTCAGGGGTTTTGAGCAAGCCTTCCCGGGCAGGATCCTCGCCCAATAGGGTGAGGATACGTTGATAATGTTCTTTCAGTTCATCCAAATGGGGGGATGTGATTTCTTCTTTATGTAGCATAGTTCTTTATATTCACTCTAACGGTATATTAATTTGCTCGCGCACAATAGACACGGCCTTAAAGTCGCCCACGGCACGCAACTGGCGCATCATGGCGTCGGCCTCTTCGATAGTGCTAAAGTCGCCCGCACGGCATAGCCAGCGGGGCGGATTGAACGAAGTATAGACGGGCAGATCGGGGAAAAGTTCCTTGACACGAACTCCGATGGCATGAGCTTCGTTCTTCGCCTCACGTGTATTGTTTCCCGCATACACCTGTATGCGATAGCCCGCCTTCTTGATGACCCGGCTACCGTCTTCGCCCACGGGTACAGCCTCCGAACCGACCAAAGCCGCGATGCGTGCATCCTGATGAATGGTCACCTTACCTTGTCCTGGCACATCTTTTTGAAGGCTGGTAAGGATATCCTTGCTCTGCGCCGAGGCATAAGCCACACACAGGAAAGCAGACAAGAGGATAATAAGTCTTTTCATTATCAATCCTGATATTTTTTAGACGCGGATAAAGCGGATGAAGCGGATCTACATTCTCCAAATCCGCTCAATCCGCATGATCCGCGTCTAAAAGATTAACCTTGTTTCGTTCTTCTTCAAGATCAGTTGAACGCGTCGATGATGCCCTTGAAGTCAGCAGCTTTCAGGGCAGCGCCACCAATCAGGCCACCATCCACATCGGGATTGGCGAAGAGTTCCTTGGCATTGCTGGGCTTGCAGCTGCCACCATAGAGGATGGAGCAGTTATCGGCCACTTCCTTGCCATACTTCTCGGCCACTTGTGAGCGGATGAAGGCGTGGATCTCCTGAGCCTGAGCAGGTGTGGCGGTCTTGCCGGTACCAATGGCCCAAACAGGCTCGTAAGCCAGGATGATCTTGGAGAAGTCTTCGGCAGAGAGAGAGAATACGGAAGCCAGCTGAGCAGCTACTACCTCGTTCTGCTTGTTAGCTTCACGCTCTTCCAACACCTCGCCGATGCAGAAGATGGGGGTCAAGCCGTGAGCCAAGGCCAACTTTACTTTCTCGGCCAAGATTTCAACCGTCTCGTGATAGTAAGCACGACGCTCGGAGTGACCCAGGATGACATACTTGGCACCCGTGGAAGCTACCATAGCGGCAGAAACCTCACCTGTATATGCGCCAGACTCCTTGTCTGCACAGTTCTCAGCACCTACACCAATCTTGGCGGGATCAACCAGCGGCGTAACCGATGCCAAGTGGATGAACGGCGTGCAAATGATGACGTCGCAATTGGGCTTTTCGTTAGCCAACATTTCATTCAGTTCTTTTGCCAGAGCAATGCCCTCTTGGAGGGTTTTGTTCATTTTCCAGTTTCCTGCAACAATGTTCTTTCTCATAATAATTTATTATTAAAAGGGTTAATGAATCTCTTTATTCTTTTCTACTTCACACGCCTTCTTCTGCTGCTCGCGCCGTTTCTCCTCCTTGCGCTTGACCACAGCGAGGTCTACAACTACCACCAACGCCAAAGGCACGAAAAACCACAGAAGCACATAGCCAATGGTGCGCAAGTCGTTCACCTCCTTTTGCTGGCCAATCTCCAACTGGTCGAGAGGAGCTGAAAGGTCATATTCGTCGGGCAGCTGGTTGTCGCTCCATTTATTCAGGATGACGCCTCCCTTGAGGAGAAGAAGCCCGGGATTGGATCGGATAACGGTCTTCAAGGTGATATCGTCCGCCTGGCAGAAAGGATATTCCGCCCCCGTGCGGTCGCACCACAATTCGATCTCCTCGCGCGCTGAGGATGTCAGTGCATAGAAAACATAACCATGCTCCACGCTATAATCATACACCTCATTGATAAGGTCGATGTTTCCATCATCTGCCGTCTCCACACGATTCACTACGAGGAGAAAGACATAGTTTGTGTCGGCCAGCACTTCTTGGGTGATGTCCTCCCCCGTCTCCACCTCCATCAGGGCAAAATTCTGTATGGGAGGCTCATAGCCTTTCTCCACCAAGACGGAACGCGCCTCGATGAAGGTCCATGTGCTGTCCGGATAATCCTCCAACGTGAACTCCCGACGCTCTCCGTCCTTTTCGAGGATGAAGTGCGACTCGAATACGCTGGGTTTGGCTCCTTCGGGCATCTCCATACCTTTGCGGATGTCCACGCCTACCCGGTAGGGTCGGAAATCCAAAACAGGCAAATTGGCCAAACAATAGAAGGAAAAGACAAAGATGAACAAGAAGGAATACAGGGAAATCATCCACTCCATCTCAGACGATACAAAACGCCAGATACGCTCGGGATACTTGAACACCACGAAGGCTACCACCAGGAGCACCACATTCTTCCAGAAGGTTTCCCAATTGGTCAGCACCACCGCATCACCAAAACATCCGCAATCGGACACCGGATTGAACAACGCCAGATAGAGAGTCAACGGCGTCATCACCCCCATCAGGAGCAGGGCAATGGGGGCTGCCACCCTCCGCCGGATGCCGAAGACGAGAAAGACACCCACGCAAAACTCTACCGCAGACAACCCGATGACAAAGAAAAGGATGAAAATGGAAGGCACCCACAGACTCATGCCGAAAGCTTCAAGGTAATCCTGCACCTTGTAGTAGAATCCCATGGGATCTACCGCCTTGACAAAGCCGGAGAAAACAAAGGTGGCACCCAGCACGAAGCGGCATACATTCACCACCACCTCTTCCATGATATGTCTTTTCTCAGTCTCCAAATTCAATCTTGATCAAGCCGAACACGGAATAGTTTATCATATCCATATAGTTAGCATCCACACCCTCGGATACGAGGGTATTGCCGGACAAGCTCTCTATCTGCTTGGTACGGTAAATTTTCATCAATATCAGGTCGGTGTACGAACTGATGCGCATTCCCCGCCAAGCCTCATCATAATCATGATTCTTGGCCAGCATCAAGTCGAGCGATGCCTTGGCGTATTTGTCATACAAGGCCAAAGCTTCCTCGTTGGAGAGGTCAGCCCGGTCGGCATAGCCCAACTCCAATTGAATCAGGCCGATGATGCCGTAGTTGACGATGGCGATGAATTCCGAGCGTATACCCTCATCCACCAATGCAACGCCCTTGGTTTCGATACTCCGGATGCGGTTGGCCTTGATGTACAATTGGTCGGTCACCGACACCGGGCGAAGTATGCGCCAAGCAGGCCCATAATCGTGCAACTTCTTGGCAAACAAGTCCCTGCAAATGGCTATGACGTGTTCAAATTGCTCTTTGGTATCCTTCATATCCTCAAAAAATGTATGCAAAGGTAGGAATAATATGACAGATAAGAAAAGGAGGACACCCTAAATTTATATTAAAGTGCCCTCCCGATATGATTGTCTACGTTTTTGTTTTTATGAACAACGCAATACCTGCCCCGGACGCAAGACGGTGCGGCGTGTGATGCGGTTCAGCTTGCAAAGCTGACTGACCGTAGTGCCCTGCCGACTTGCAATCTTTGACAAGGTATCGCCCCGCTTGACTTTGTAGAACAAGCCTTTGGGCGAAGTCCCCTTCTTCGAGTCGCTCTTGTCTTTGTGGAAAGTATAAGTATCGGCCACAATGTCTTGCTTCTCAAAGTCGAACATCAGGGCGGGATTCAACGGCTTGCCCAAGAATCGCGTCTCAAAGTGCAGGTGCGACCCCGTGGAGCGCCCCGTATTTCCACCGAGGGCGATGGGTTCGCCCGCCTTTACCAGTTGATCCACCTCCACTAACTGCTTGGACAAGTGACCGTAGACGGTCTCCAGGCCATTGTCGTGACGAATAACCACGTACTTGCCATAACCGCGGCGCCCCTGGTTCTTCACCACGCGCACCTTTCCGTCGAAAGCCGCACGGATGGTATCGCCCACATACACCTTGATGTCCAGACCATAGTGTCCTCTGCGTCTGCGCGGACGGTAGCCAAACACGTCAGTGATTTTAGTATGCTCCGTGGGCATGCAGAAGCCGGTAAGGTCGAAAGTATAAGTTTCAGGGAAGACAACATCTTTATAAGAGACCATCTCGTTATTCCAAGAAGGGTAGATGTCGAAAGCGGGATAGAGGGATTGTTCTACGCGGATTTGTTTTTGGAGAGCCAATGAATCAACGGTTTTGAGTTTCCGGTCGATGGGAGCCTGGCGGGCTATGAGGTCTTGCGCGAAAGTATTCATGCCGAATGCCGTCATCGCAGCCAAACAAAGGGTTTTAATTAGAGGCAATTTCATTCGTTCCTGTCTGTATTTTGAGGTGGAAGCACCTGTTTCTTTAAATGGGTTTACTAAAAAATTCCCTCAAAGTTAATACTTCTTTCCAAAAGGGCGAATCCCCTATTAACTATTTTTTCATCTTAAAACCGAAGATTTCAGTGAACAACCCTTATAACACACTATCATTCAGCACAATACAAGAAACATGTTTTACAACACATTCTCATACCGAACGTGCGTCTGTCAAACCTTGGAGGTGGCATCGGCTTTCCTTCGCAAAGCCGTCGCCAAAGTTTGGCAAAGCCGTCAGCTGATGGCCGCCCAATTGATGTTGGTCTTGCGCAACGCCTTCAGTTGCCGCCAAAGGATGTCGTTCTCGGGACGCTCCCCGTTGGGGTCGGCCTCAACTATGCGTTGAGCCACCTCGCGCACATATTGCAAAAGTTGTCCATCGCGGGCGATGTCGGCAATTTTCAAGTCAAAGGCAATGCCGCTCTGCTGGGTACCTTCCAAATCGCCAGGGCCACGGAGTTTAAGGTCGGCTTCGGCTATCTCGAAACCATCGTTGGTGCGCACCATGATCTCCAGGCGTTTGCGTGTGTCCTCGGCGAGCTTGTACCCAGTCACCAATATGCAATAAGATTGGTCGGCTCCACGCCCCACCCTGCCCCGCAACTGGTGAAGCTGGGAGAGGCCGAAGCGTTCGGCATTTTCAATGACCATCACCGAGGCATTGGGCACGTTGACTCCCACCTCTATTACCGTAGTGGCCACCATAATCTGCGCTTCGCCAGAAGCGAAGAGCTGCATCTGGGCATCTTTCTCGGCGGGCTTCATCTTGCCATGCACCTTGCACACCCGGCAATCGGGGAAGGCCGCACAAATCAGCTCGTATCCTTCCTCCAGGTTCTTCAAGTCGATTTTCTCGCTTTCCTTGATAAGGGGGTAGACGAAGTACACCTGCCTTCCCTCATCAATCTGCTTGCGCACGGAGCGATAGAGGCTCTCGCGCCGATTGTCAAACTGGTGGATGGTGGCGATGGGCTTCCGTCCGGGAGGCAACTCGTCTATCACCGACACGTCCAAGTCTCCGTAGAGAGTCATGGCCAATGTGCGGGGGATGGGGGTGGCGGTCATCACCAGGACGTGTGGCGGCTGATCGTTTTTCATCCACAAACGGGCACGTTGCTCTACCCCGAAGCGATGTTGTTCGTCAATGACGGCCAAGCCTAAAGAAGCAAATTGCACGGTATCTTCTATCAGGGCGTGCGTGCCTATCAGGATGCGCACCTCGCCCGACAAGAGACCGGAGAGAATCGCTTCGCGCCGCTTGCCTTTGATGGAGCCGGTGAGCAACTCCACACGGATATCCATCCCTTCCAGAAAGTGACAGATAGTCTCATAGTGCTGGTTGGCCAGAATCTCGGTGGGTGCCATCATGCAAGCCTGATAGCCGTTGTCCAAAGCTATCAACATGCTCATCAGCGCCACAAGCGTCTTCCCACTCCCCACGTCGCCTTGGAGCAAACGGTTCATCTGGCGTCCCGAACCAAGGTCGCACCTGATTTCCCTCAGCACTCGCTTCTGGGCACCGGTCAACGCGAATGGCAGATGTCGGGAATAAAAAGTGTTGAAGACCTCGCCCACCCGTCCGAAGACGTATCCCCGATAACGCTGCTGGCGATCCTTGGCATAGCGCAGGATGTTGAGCTGGACATAAAACAATTCTTCGAACTTCAGGCGATATTGCGCCTTGCGGAGGGCATCGGCATTGGTAGGGAAGTGGATATGGCGCAAGGCGTCCGTCAAAGGCATCAGGTGATGCTCGGCCAGGATGCCGGGCGAGAGGGTTTCGGGCAACGGCTCATTGATTTGCTTGAGGAGGTTGGCCATCATTTTTTCGATGGCGCGCGAGTGGAGCCCTCCTCGCTTCATGCGCTCCGTCGTGTTGTAATAGGGCTGAAGCCCCATGGAGGTAAGAGTCACTTCGGACACCTCGTCAATGTCGGGATGGGAAATGTTGATGCGTCCGTTGAAGGGCGCAGGTTTGCCAAAAACTATGTAATCCCGATGAACCTTGTATTTGCCCGTGATGTATTTAATGCCCTGAAACCATACCAGATCCACGATGCCCGTACCGTCGGAGAAATGGGCAATCAGGCGTTGGCCTCGCCCCTCGCCCGCTAACTCGAAGCCCAGAATTTGTCCTTTCAGCTGGATATAGGGCATAGAGCCGTCAATCTCGCGAATAGCATAAATCCGGCTCCTGTCTACATATTTATAAGGGAAATAATACAGGAGGTCATGCATAGAGAAAATGCCCAACTCCTTGTTGAGCAGGACCGCACGCTGGGGGCCAACGCCCGTCAGGAATTTGATGTCACGCTGGGTCAGGTCGAGCATAGGCGCGTCAGAGCAAGGCTTCGGCCACCCGAAGGTCGAAAGGTGTGGTGATCTTGATGTTTTCGCGGTTTCCCTCGGTCAGCATGACGGATACGCCCAAAGCTTCCACTACGGAAGCATCATCGGTGAACGCCGGGGTGTAGGACTGCTCATAAGCCCTCTTCAACAACTCCACGTCGAACACTTGAGGAGTCTGCACCAGGCGGTATTCATCCCGGTTTACGGTCGTGCTTCCTCCCTCCGTCAAGTGCCGGACGGTCTCCACCACAGGCACCACAGGTACCACGGCTTTAGCCTTGGCCGCCAAGGCATAGCAACGGACTATCACCTCGCGGGAAACGAAGGGACGCACTCCGTCGTGCACGCCCACCCGCCCCGGGGCATTCACCAAAGCCAATCCGTTGCGCACGGAGTGGAAGCGTGTTTCGCCCCCATCGGCCACCCGATGAGGAACCGCAAAATGATACTCCGCGCACAACTCCGCCCAATAGGCTTGCTGGTCGTGCGGGAGTACCACTATGATCTGCATCTCCTGATTGCAGGCATGGAAGGTTTCCAACGTGCGCATCAGCACCGGCTTCCCCCCTATCGGAAGGAATTGCTTAGGGATGTCTGCCCCCATGCGCAAGCCTTTGCCCCCGGCTACAATCAGTACATAATCCATCGGTTAAAGAATTTTAGCGAAGGCACATGCCCTCTTCCAGTTCCTTCACTTTCTCCTTGCCACAGAGGTGTTCCACCAAGGCCAAGGCAAACTTCATGCACGCGCCCGGACCTTTTCCGGTGATGATATTGCCGTCTTTCTCCACCATTGCGCCGGTATATTCTGCCTCTTCCAGGTATTTGTCGAAACCCGGATAGCAGGTAGCCTTCTTACCCTTCAGCAGGCCCAGATTGCCCAGCACCATCGGAGCTGCACAGATGGCTGCAAGATTTTTCCCTTCCTGGCCGAAACGTACCAGCAGCTTGCGCAAATCCTCGCACTCGTTCAACGTGGTCGCGCCGGGCAGCCCGCCAGGCAACACCAGCATCTCGGCATCAAAGAAATCGCAATTCACGAAATTCTTATCGCACAACACAGGCACTCCGTGGGCGCCTCTCACAATCTCGTCTTCGGTGACCGTCACCATCTGCACCTTCACGCCTGCGCGTCTCAGGATGTCCACGGTGGCAAAGGCTTCCATCTCTTCGAAGCCGTCGGCAAAGAAAACATAAACTGTACCCATAATTAATTTCTCCTTTCTATTTCAGGTTAAAATAATACGTTATCGTTCCTACTTGGTTGTTCAATCCGTCCACCGTATTGAAACGTGCCTTGCGTGCTGCATCCAGTGCCGCTTTGCGCAAGGCGGGGTTGACGGTATTAGTCTGCTTGTTGATTTCGACGGCTATCACCTGGCCCGCAGGATTCACCGTGATGGTCACTACTACGCGTCCCTCGTCCTGCACATTGTACACGGGACGGGGCAAGCCTCCTGCTCCGATGGAGCGTCCGCCCAGGTTGAACTCACCATAGCCGCCCACGCCAGTGGAAGCACCTGTCTGGGCATTGCCCGCAGGACTTCCCTGCACACCTTTGCCCGACTCGCCCTCGCCCCGGCTTTCCATCTTGGCTCCTTTGCCAAAGGCGCCTGCCACCCTGCGGCGGGCCGCTTCTTCAGCTTCCCGGCGTTCGCGCTCGGCACGGGCTTCGACTTCGCGACGGGCTTCTTCGGCTTTCTCGGCTTCGGTCTTTTCGGGCTTCGGCTTCGTGGTTTCCTTTTTCGTCTCAGGGGTCAAAGCGACAGTCTCTTCCAGCTCCTGCGTGATTAGCTCTTGCTCCACGGCTTCTTGGGGTAGGACCTCCTCAGCGGGCATCGTCTCCACCTCCACCAACGAAGGGTCTGACCAACCGGAAGCCTGGGGCACATCGCCCAGCATCACCGATACGCCGCTCTCTTCCTGTGGTTCGGGCAGGGTGAAACCCATCAGAAACAGAAAGATGACGAAAGCCACATGCACCAGCACGGCTCCCAGCAGACCTATGTATTTTCCTTTCTTCTTCGGATCGGTCATGACACTTCTCCATTATAATCACTCCCCTTCATCAGGCGGGCGCGTGGCCAGCACCATCTTGAAGTGGTTCTCGTTGGCAATGTTGAGCACCTTCACAATCTCCCCATAGGGCACGGACACGTCGGCATAGAGGGCCACGTACATATCCGGCTCGCGCTCGGCACACGACTGTAGGAAAGCAGGCAGTTCATCCAACGTGACGGGTTGCTCGCGATCGTTGCCGAAGGCCGCATAATAGTTCAGCTCCTTGTCAATGATGACGCGCGTCAAAGGTTTGGCCGAGGTCTGCTCTTTGCCTTGCGGAAGCAAGACCTTGATGGCGTTAGGCGAAACCACCGTCGAGGTGATCATGAAGAAGATCAGCAACAGGAAGATGAGGTCCGTCATGGACGCCATGCTGAAGGTGGGCGATATTTTAGCTCTGCGTTTTAACACCGGTTCGTTCGTTTACAGGTTTGTCTATCATCCATTGGCGGGTTCGTTCAGCAAGTCCATGAAGGCCATAGTCTTGCCTTCCATCTTGTTGACCACCCCGTCCACCAAGGTCACCAGGTAGTTGTAGGCAAACATCATGATGATACCCACAATCAGGCCACCCACGGTGGTGATCATCGCCTCGTAGATGCCGCCGGAGAGCAGGGTGATGTCGATGTTGTTGCCGGCATTGGCCATCTCGAAGAAAGCCTTCACCATGCCCGTCACCGTGCCGAGGAATCCCAGCATCGGCGCGCCGCCGGCGATGGTAGCCATGATGGTGAAGCCTTTCTCCAGCTTCGCCACCTCGATGTTGCCCACGTTCTCAATGGCGGCTTGCACGTCGTTGACCGGGCGTCCCAGGCGGGTGATGCCCTTCTCGATCATGCGGGCTGAAGGCGTGTTGACGCTCCGGCAATAGGCAATGGCCGCCTTGATTTCGCCGCCCAGGATATAGTCCTTGATCTTGTCCATGAAGAGGGGATCTTCCTTGCCGGCCTTACGGATGACATAATTGCGTTCAAACAGAATATAGAAGCCGATGAGCGACATTACACCCAGCACCACCATAATCCAGCCGCCCTTGACGGCCATATCCCACAGGTTCATCTCCTGGGCAGCCTCCACCGGGGTCAATACCGGATTGGCTCCTGTCAGGGTCTCGCTCAGCGAACCGGCCGCTTGGGCCATAAGCATCATGATGTCCATAGTCAATGTAAGCAGTTTTTATATTCCTGGATGGTGCGCTGCAAGCCCAGATATAAGGCATCGCTAATCAGGGCGTGCCCTATGGAGACTTCGTCCAGCCAGGGGATGTTTTTATAAAAGAAGTTCAGGTTCTCCAGATTCAGGTCGTGCCCGGCGTTCAAGCCCAAACCCATCCGACGCGCCACCTTGCCAGCCTCCACGAAGGGAGCCACGGCTTCTTCGGGGTTCTTGAGATAGCCGGTGGCGTATGGCTCGGTGTACAGTTCCACCCGGTCGGCCCCTGCCTTGGCGGCATATTCGATCATTTCCGGATCGGTAGACACAAATACAGAGGTACGGATGCCCGCCTGCTTGAAGGCTTCGAGCACTTCGGCCAGGAAAGCTTGATGAGTCTTGGTGTCCCATCCGGCATTGGAGGTCAATTGTGTGGGGCTGTCGGGCACCAGTGTCACCTGATGAGGCTTCACCTTCAGCACCAGGTCGATGAAATCGCGCGACGGATAGCCCTCAATGTTGAATTCCGTGCGCAGCAAGGGACGCAAGGCATACACATCGCTCTTGCGGATATGGCGCTCGTCCGGACGCGGGTGTACCGTAATCCCTTCTGCGCCAAAGCGTTCGCAATCTTGTGCAACCTTCAACACATCTGGCACATTGCCCCCCCGTGCGTTGCGCAACGTGGCTACCTTATTGATGTTCACACTCAGTTTAGTCATAATTCAGGGTTATAGTTCGCGGCAAAAGTACAAATAATAGTGATACCTTAACTACATTCTGCAAAAAAAATGCCATCTTTGCAGCCCGGTAAAAGAGAAAGAAACATGAGATTCGCCCTATTCGGTAACACCTACCAAGCCAAGAAGTCCCTCCACGCCGAAGAGTTGTTCCGGCTGCTGGAGCAGCATCGCGCCGAGTTTTGCATCAGCCGCGAGTTCCACAACTTCCTGACCCAGGACGTACACCTGTCCCTCCCCCACATTGAGCAGTTTGACGACGACCGTTTCCATGCCGACATGGTTATCAGCCTGGGCGGCGACGGCACTTTTCTGAAAGCCGCCAGCCGTGTGGGCAGCAAAGGAATTCCCATCCTGGGCATCAACACCGGCCGACTGGGCTTCCTGGCCGATATCTCGCCCGAGGAAATGCGGGAGACCTTCAACGAAATCTACGACCACCGTTACCGCATCGAGGAACGCAGCGTCCTGCAACTGAAGTGCGACAACCCGCTCCTGACCCGCGAACCCTACGCCCTCAACGAAATTGCCGTGCTCAAGCGGGACAGCTCGTCCATGATCAGCATCCGCGCCACCATCGACGGCATGCCCTTGGCTACCTACCAGGCCGACGGGCTCATCGTGGCCACACCCACCGGCTCGACGGCCTACTCGCTCAGCGTAGGAGGCCCTATCATCGCGCCGGACAGCAAGACCATCGCACTCACCCCCGTGGCGCCCCATAGCCTCAACATCCGGCCCATCGTCATCTGCGACGACCGCGAAATCACCCTCGACGTGGAGAGCCGCAGTCATAACTTCCTGGTAGCCATAGACGGACGCAGCGAGTCGTGCAGCGAAACCACCCGCCTGACTATCGCCAAAGCTGCCCACACCGTCAAGGTGGTGAAACGCATCAACCACCGCTTTTTCGACACCCTGCGCAACAAAATGATGTGGGGAGCCGACGTCCGCTGAACCCGCCATCGGTCACAAATCCACACAAGGTCGTCTGCCTGTTCTCCGCCCGGGCTTAGGCGAGCACCCGCCCGTGCTTACCCATGCCTCCGCCCATGCTCGCAAGCTCCTCCGCCCACGCTCGCTGAAGGAGCCTTGTAACCACCTATTTGTCAATGCATTAGAAAAGATAGACGGAAATACGAAAAGTTTTACATTCTTTAGGGTATCCATTCAAAACTATTCCGTATATTTGTACCTCAAACGTCTAATCAACCAAAGGCCATGAAGTACAAATTGTTAGTCCTGGACGTAGACGGGACATTACTCAACAACGAACGACAAATCAGCAAGCACACCCTTAGCTCGCTGCTGAAAGTGCAACAAGCCGGCGTCAAGATTGTCTTGGCATCCGGCAGACCAACCTATGGCATCCTCCCCTTGGCCAAAGCCTTGGAGTTGGGCAACTATGGTGGCTATGTCATCTCATACAACGGTTGCCAGATCATCAAGGCCGAAAACGGGGAAATCATCTTTGAACGCCGCATCAACCCCGAGCTGATCCCCTACCTGGAGAAGAAGGCCCGGAAGAACAACTTCGACATCTTCACTTATCACGATGACACCATCCTGACCAGCAATCCGGACAACCCGCATATCCGCCAGGAAGCTGCGCTGAATGGACTGAAGATCATCAAGGAAGACGAGTTCTCCTCCGCTATCGACTTCTACCCCTGCAAGGTGATGCTGGTGAGCGACGACTATGACGCGCTGGCCGAACTGGAAGCCAAGTGGAAGAAACGCCTAGCCGGTACACTGGACGTGTTTCCCTCCGAACCGTTCTACCTGGAAGCCGTGCCTTGGGGTATTGACAAGGCCAATACCATCGGTGTCCTGCTGGAAGAACTGGGCATCACGCGCGAGGAGACCATGGCCATCGGAGACGGCGTGGCCGACGTGACCATGCTACAGATGGCCGGACTGGCCGTCGCCATGGGACATGCACCAGACTCGGTGAAGGTCTGCGCCGACTACGTGACCGGCACCAACGAGGAAGACGGCGTGGCACAAGCCGTGGAGAAAGCCATCCTGGCTGAAGTGCATGCCTCGGAGATCCCGCTCGACTTTCTGAACGAGGTGGGAAAGACTGCACTGATGGGCAACCTGGGCATCCAGTACACCTACGCCTCCGAAGACCGCATTGAAGCGACCATGCCTGTGGACCAACGTACCCGCCAGCCTTTCGGCATCCTGCATGGTGGCGCCACGCTGGCCTTGGCCGAAACGGTAGCAGGACTGGGGTCGATGATTACGGTCAAGCCGGACGAAATCGTCGTGGGGATGCAGGTCAGCGGCAACCATATCTCGTCGGCACACGAAGGCGACACGGTACGCGCCGTGGGCACCATCGTCCACAAGGGCCGGTCGTCGCATGTATGGAATGTGGATGTGTTCACCTCCACCAACAAACTGGTGTCCAGCGTCCGCGTCATCAACAGCATCATGAAGAAGAAGTAAGCAAAAGACGGAGCAGTTGCTCCACGGACGATGCAACCTGTGGCTCCTGCCCGGAGTGGAACAAGAGATAATGCTCGCCTGCCTCTATGCACATATCAGATAGTGCTTCGCCGTCGGCCTCGATGCCGTTGCGGCGAAGCGCTTTTTTTATCATCTCAGCCCGTGCCCCCGTGCCCAGGAGACGGACTCGACGCGTGCAGGGAGTATCCACCCGGAACAGTCCGCTGGAGGAATCGAAAGCAATGCCGGGACGGGAAAAGTAACGGGACAGCATGCCGTCCAAAGCCAGATCTTCGGGCGTGCCCACGGCCAACCCCAGCTCCTTGTCCAACAGCCAGACCTTGTCCGCCAACTGAAGAGCCAAGTCCAGGTCGTGCGTGGAGAGGAAAATGGTCTTGCCGGTCTCCCGGCTAAGGTCGTGGAGCAACAGCATGATTTCTACCTTGCTGGGATAATCGAGGAAAGCAGTGGGTTCGTCCAGCAGAATGACGGGCGTATCCTGTGCCAGAGCCTTGGCAATCATCACCTTCTGGCGTTCGCCGTCGCTCAGGGTGTCGGCCATCCGTCCCAATAGTTCCCCGATACCCACCAAAGCCGCTGCACGGGCTACAGCCGCACGGTCTTCTTCCTGCAAAGTCCCCCAAAAGCCCGTATAGGGACTGCGCCCCAGCCCGATCAAATCTTCCACCGAAAGGTTGTGCATCTCTGGACGCTCCGTCAGCACCACGCCAAGCAAGCGCGCCAAGTCATGATGGGTGTAAACGTCCAGTTCCTTACCTTTTATATATATATGTCCGCCCAACTTAGGCTGGAAGGCGGAAAGAGTGCGCAGCAG
>JAHLFO010000015.1 GCA_018883785.1 Candidatus Bacteroides intestinipullorum | reverse complement strand
AATATCGGATAAATATGTTCCATATATTATATAATAGGTGTAAACGGCCAAATCAACGGAATCAGTCCCACGGAAATAATCATCACTATCAAATCCATCGGAAGGCCCACTTTCACAAAGTCCGTAAACTTATAGTTGCCCGCGCCCTGCACAATCAGGTTCGTCTGATAGCCAATGGGCGTGGCAAATCCGGCAGAAGCGGCAATACAGATAGCTATGAAGAACGGCATGGGGTCTACCCCAAACTTAGCTGCCGTCTCCAGCGCCAACGGGAAGGCCAAGGCGGCCGCGGCATTGTTCGTTATCAGTTCCGTAATGAGCAGCGTCACCAGGTACAGCAGTCCCAAAGCGCCCCAAGCCCCCAAAGAGCCGGACACACTCTTGATGAAGTCGGCAATCAGCGCTGCCAGCCCGGATTCTTCCATCGCCGCACTGATGGCAAAGGCACAGGCAATGGTAATCAGGATGTCCCAACTGATATATTTGGTATATTTCTTGGGCGGAAACATCTTCAGCCAAGCCATCACCACGGCCGTGACGGCAGCAAAGAAGAACATGTCCATCTTTACATTAGGAAAATGTTCCTGGAAATAAGGCAGTTCTCCAATGGTTGCCCCCACAATCATGATAATAAGCAGGGCAAACGCTGTCCACTTCTTCCACGACGGCACCGGATTGGTTGGAATCTCCTGCCCGTTGGTCATCATCAGGAAGACGGACGAATCGCCCCAAGTCTTCGTAAAGGCATCGTCAGCCAGAAGTACCAGCGTATCCCCTTCCTGCAAGCGCACCTCGCCCAGATTGTCGGTAATCACCTGTCCGTTCTGGCGGATTTCCTTCACCTCCGCACCATAGCGGCGCTTGAAGTCAAACGTCTTCAGCTTGCGTTTCAAGCCCGGGAAGCGGGAAGCCAAGACTACTTCCACCACATGACGCCCCGTGTCTTCTGCCGTCTCGCTCTCTTCCTCCTCAAAATTGTCCGGACGCTCGGCCGGAAGCAGTTTCTTGGAAGTCAAAATGATAAAGGCCAAGCCCACCACCGTGATGGGGATGCCGATATAGGCCAGATCAAACATCTTCAACCCCTCCATCCCCTTGTCAATCATCATGCCGTGCACCACGAGATTGGTAGACGTGCCTATCAGCGTGCACAGGCCACCCAGTATCGTGGCGTAGGACAGCGGTATCAGGAACTTTGTGCAGGACAGGCCTACCCGCTTCGACCAGTTCTTCAAGATGGGAGCAAAGATGACCACCACCGGCGTATTGTTGAGGAAGGCAGAAAAAGCACTTACGATGGGCAGAATGCGCAACTGCGCCTTGGTGACGGAAGTGCCCTTCTCCGGCAAGAGCTTTTTGACCACGGCACTCAATGCCCCGCTCTGCCGGATGCCCTCGCTGACCAGGAACAACAAGGCCACGGTGATCATGCCCCGGTTGCTGAATCCGGCCACCATCTGCTTGGGCGTGATGATGCCCGCCACCATGAACAACACTACCAAGCTCAGCAACACGATGCCCGGACGCATCTTGTCAAGAATCAGTGCCACCAGCATCCCGATCAGGCCGAGCAATACAAAGATAATCTCAAAATTCATAAACTCCATATTAATGAAGAATGAAGAACGATGAATGAAGAATCACGCGATTCCTACCTTTTCTTCTCTTGCCAGAGCTATTCATCATTCTTCATTCTCAGTTCTTCATTACAATAAACCAAGGATTCAACAGATTCTCTTTATTATATTGCAACGGCTCATGCTTGTCCGCCTGCCAAATTTCACCTCCGGCTGCCCGCACGATGGCATGTCCTGCCGCCGTGTCCCACTCCATGGTGGGAGCAAAACGAGGATAAACGTCCGCCTTTCCCTCGGCAATCAGGCAGATCTTCAAGGAACTGCCGCTGGAGCGCAACTCCACCTGCCCATGTTCCCGGCGCATCCGCTCAATGTAGGCTTCCGTCTCCGGCGTGCTGTGCGAGCGCGAAGCCACCACGACAAACGTATCCCGCTTCTCCTCCACCGGCAAACGCACGGCGCGCTCCGTCAATGCCTGCAACGAGGAAGGCTGCTCCAGCCCGGTGATGTCCGCCAGTTTGAAAGCCCCCAACCCTTCGGCGGCAAAATACAAATCCCGCTTTACCGGCACATAAATGACACCCATCACCGGCACGCCATCGCGCACGAAAGCGATGTTCACGGTAAATTCCCCGTTGCGTTTGATGAATTCCTTCGTCCCGTCCAGCGGGTCCACCACCCACAGTTCTTTCCACGCTGCTCTATCCGCATAAGGGAGCAGTTTTCCTTCTTCGCTCAATACCGGGTAAGGCATCTGCTGCAACACCCGGACAATAGTCTCGTTCGCCCGGCGGTCGGCAATCGTCAAGGGCGAGTTGTCCGCCTTCCTTTCCACCTGGAAATCGGCCTCCGGGTCCTCATAGACCTTCATGATCTCTGCGCCGGCCAGCAAGGCTGCTTCTATCGTTTTCAGTATATATTCGTCTTTCATATTTTACGCCTATGAAGTCGCAAAAATAGAAACTTTTCCAGCGCAAAAAGTTTTCACAATCAGTTTTATAACTTCTTTTAACCATCCACTATCCCCTTTTTCGCAGATAATTGCCCCCATGGGAGATAGCGGCAGAAAGGCCGGTTCTCAACGGTACTTCTCCCACAGATAGCGCAACGGACTGACCAGCCTGGCTGTCAGGCTACGCTCATCCGTCAACACCTCCGCCTGCCCCGGCATCTCGCCCCCGAAAGGGATGTGATGGCCGTATGAGGTCTGCAAGTCCTGTGGCAAGGAGACCGTGACCGTGTATAGTCCTTCCTCATCCGGCAACAGACTGACGGACTGCACCTTGCCCGTCAGGAAGCCAAACTCCAGATACGGCAAACCCGACAAGCTGATATTCACCCGCTGTCCGGCCTGCACCTTTCCCGAACCGTCAGCCGGTAATTTCATCTTCCCGATGATTTCCCCTGGTTGTTCAGACACCACGGAGAACACCTTGTCGCCACTATTTACATTCTGATTGGCCTGCCATACATCATTATACGACAAAATACCGGCTGCCGGACTCGTAAACAGGTAAGCCAATGTCCACTCCTCTATGCTGGCCAGCAGCTCATCGTATGCAGCCTTCAGCGCCGTGCCCAACGAGTTGCTCTCCCGTGCACGCTCCATCTCAGTCTCCACCAAAGCCTGCTGCAACTGCGCCTGCTGTATGCGCGCCGACGACAAAGAAGTCATCAGTTGTTCCGTTCCCTGCTGCTTGCTCAGCAATTCCTGGCGGGCCTCTTCATATTCCGCTTCCGATATCAGTCCGTCAGCAAACAGGAGGCTTTCCCGCCGATGCACGTTCTCCGCGATTTCCGACTGCTTCCCGTCCAATTCCACCTGCCGCTGCAAGTGGAAGATGTAGTCCTTGTACTCTGCCAGCTCCCGCCGTGTAGCCGACATCTGCTGTGCATACAGGTCCAACGAAAGGAAATTGCGGTAATCCGTCATCGCCCGGAGAAAAGCCGCATAAGCCGGTTGTATGCTGCCAAGCGCCAGTTTCTCCGGGAAGCGGCATCCCAACACGCAACTGTCTGCCTGCCTGAACCCCTGCAAATATCTTCGCAAGGCCAACACATCGCCCGTTTCAGCCGGATTCTCCAACACGGCTATCAAATCACCCGGATATACGGAATCCCGGTCGGCATGATACACCTCTTTGATTTTCCCACTGCCACGCGCCACCATCCACACCGGCGGATGCTCGGTGGTGACAGTCACCTCGGCACTCACCGTATCGGGATATTTGAAGAAACAACCACCGATAAGCACCACGGCCAGCACGCCGAAAAACACGGTGATGCCCCAACGCACCAACACTCCCGGCGGACGGGTCAGGATGTCCTGCACTTCCTCGCTCCGCAATTCGATATCGTCAGTCTGATTCTTCATTCTTCATTAAAGTTCCAACTGGTTTTGCACCAGCCTGTAATACTTTCCTTTGCGGGCCACCAGCTCCTCGTGCGTACCTTCTTCGGCTATACGCCCCCGGTCTATCACCACAATCTTGTCCGCCCGGCGCACGGTACTCAGCCTGTGCGCCACCACCACCGATGTCTTTCCGCGGAAAAACTGCTCCAGATTCTCCATGATGACCCGCTCGTTGTTGGCATCCAAGGCATTCGTGGCTTCGTCAAAGAAGATGAACTCCGGATCCTTATACACCGCCCGGGCTATCAGGATGCGCTGCTTTTGCCCTTGGCTCAGGCCGTGTCCCTCCTGCCCTATCTTCGTGTTGTAGCCCAAGGGCAGGCTCTCCACAAAGCCGTGTATGTTGGCCACCTCTGCCGCCCGGCGCAAGCGTGCCTTGTCGATGCGCTCCACACCCGGGGCGATGTTGCCCGCTATGCTGTCCGAGAAGATAAAGCCGTCCTGCATCACCACCCCGCACCTCCTTCGCCACGCCCTCATGCTGCATGTTTCCAGCGGCGTATCGCCCAGCAAGATGCGCCCTCCGCCCGGCGGATAGAAGCCCAGCAACAGCTTGACCAGCGTCGTCTTGCCGCTGCCGCTCATGCCCACGATGGCCGTCTGCTTTCCGCTCTCCATGCGCAGGCAGATGTCCTCCAGGGTGTTCCGCTCAGCCAGCGGGTCATACTTGAAGTCCAGGTGTTCCACCACCAGGTCCCTGCCCGACGGTATCTCCCGCAGCAATTCCTTGTCCGCAGGTTCCTCGTCCTCCTTGCCCCTCACCTCGCCCAGGCGGTCCATGCTCAGGCGGGCGTCCTGCATGTCGCGCGCAAACGTAATCAATTCATTCACCGGACTGTTCAGCTGCCCGATGATGTATTGCACGGACAGCATCATGCCCAGCGTCATGTCCCCCTGCACCACCAGTCCGGCTACCAACGCCGTGATCACCACATTCTTCGTCTGGTTGATGAGCACCGCTCCCGAATCCTGATATTGGCGCAAAGCCAAGCTTTTCACGTTCACCCGGAACAGCCGGGCCTGTATCCGCTCCCACTCCCAACGCTTCTGGCGTTCACAGCCGGCCAGCTTGATTTCCTGCATTCCGTTCACCAGCTGCACCACGCTACTCTGGTTGGCGCTCTGCTGCGCGAAGCGCTTGTGGTCCAGCTCCGCGCGTTTCTTCATGAACAGCCACACATAGCCCGCATAGAGCGCGCTGCCTCCCATGAAGATCAGGAACACCCATCCGTTGTAGAGCAGCAACACCAGTCCGAACACCACGATGTTGAACGCCGAGAACACCACGCTCAGGCTGCTACCCGTCAGGAAGTCCTGTATGCGCGTATGGTCGTTGATGCGTTGCAGGATGTCGCCCGTCATCTTCGTGTCGAAGTAGCCCATCGGCAGCCGCATCAGCTTGCTCAGGAAGTCCGCTATCAGCGAGATGTTGATGCGCGTGCCCAGGTGCAGCAATATCCACCCGCGGATGAACTCCACCGCCGCACTGCTGAAGGTCAGCATCAGTTGGGCTATCAGGGCCAGGTAGATGAAGCCCAGGTTTTGGTTGTTGATGCCGAAGTCCACCACGCTCTGCGTCAGGAAGGGCAGCAGCAACTGGATCAGGCTGCCCAACAGCAGCCCCAGCAACAACTGCCCCACCAGCTGCTTGTACGGCCGCAGATAAGTGAAGAGGAAAGGGAAGCCCTTGAACGCCGACTTCTCATCCTCGTCTTCATCCGCGGCATAAAACTCCGGCGTAGGTTCCAGCAGCAGGGCCACGCCTCTATCCTCTCCCTCCTTGCGACTGCTCAGCCAGCAGCGGCAAAACTCCTCTTTCGTATACTTCAGTTTCCCTGCCCCCGGGTCGGCCACCCACACCCGCTGCTTGTCCAGCTTGTACACCACCACAAAGTGTTGCTGGTTCCAATGCACGATGCAGGGCAAGGGGGCTTCCGTCAGCAGGTCGTAGCCAATCTGCACGCACATGCTGCGCAGTCCTATCTTCTCTGCCGCCTCACTGATGCCCAGCAGGGAAACGCCCTCGCGGGTAAGGAAACTTTTCTCCCGCAGGCGTTCCAAGGAATAACGCTTACCGTGGTAGGCTGCCACCATGCGCAGGCAGGTAGGGCCGCAGTCCATGGTGTCATGCTGGGAGAAATAGGGGAAACGTCTCACTACAATGCCTTATTTTATCTGCTCACCAAGCTATCCAACACCTGCATCAGTCGTTCACCCCGCAAGTCCTTCGCCACGATGCGCCGGTCTTTGTCCAGCAGGAAATTAGCAGGCATGGCTTTGATGCCCATCCCTTGCACACGGGGATTGGGCAATCCGTCCATGCCGGAACCTATGGTATGGATGAATGCCTGTGTGCCATCCCGCTCTATGGCCTTACGCCAGCGGCTTAAATAGCGGTCTAACGAAACAGCATAAACGGCCAGTCTGTCCCCATACTTGTCCAACGCAGCTTTCAGATAAGGCACCTCCTTTTGGCAAGGCTTGCACCAACTGGCCCAGAAATCCACCAACACATATTCCTGGGGCAAATCATCCGCAGAAACCATGCCTTTATCTCCACAGAAATAGACATCCAACTTTGCACCACGAGCCGTATCCTGCCTCAATGCCTCCAACCGCTCTTGCTGCAATGCCATCTGCTTTGCCACAAAACATTTGGCCGCTGAGGTTGCAGGCTTGTTGATGCTACGAACAAAGTACCGGGGAAACTTCACCGCCAAATAACGCCCCAGACTATCAATAGCCTCCTGTCCCAACACACCCACCAGATCATGCTTGGCAACTCCATGCAGATGTCTGGCCAGCGACGGATAAGTCGTCTCACGTGCCAAACGCAAACAAGAATCCGCTACTTGACGCATGATGCGCTTACGTTCGCCAGAAGGCAAATCAATAATGCTATCCATGTTCCGTATATAGTAATCCCTAAAAGCTTGTCTCTGCGTCTCCGGCTCACTGCCTTTTCCCAATAAACAGATACGGCCATTTTCGTCCCGCATGTCCGGCTCCACCTTCAATGTAACCCTGGAACGTGGCGGCAAATAAAAACCACTGTTCAAGAGATTCCATGGACCTCTTTTAGAGAAGAAAATATCAAATAAGCGTTCTTGGGCATCATGTCGCACTTTCAGCTTTACTTTCCGCTGACGAGGTTTAAGAAATACGGAATCAAAAATGGCCGTTTCATTTCCACTAACCCAACCTTTAACTCCATATACATAGACCCATTGCCCCTCTTCGATAAAGGTGCTATCCACATCCAGCGTGATGCGCGACGTATAGAGCCGCGGACTGCCACAAGAACACACCAACAAAGCAACTAAAAATAAATAGCCCCAATGTTTCATTGGGCAACGTAATGCCTTCATACAAATAACAAATTAAGACCCCTAAAATAGTTACCTCGGATTTTATTTCAAGCCGGAATCCCTAACGGCCACTCGCTTTGCGCGAAACAAATATCTTTTATGTCAATACATATCTCAAATGCTCCCAAGCCCATTATTTGCTCATCAAGCTATCCAACACCTGCATCAGTCGTTCACCCCGCAAGTCTTTCGCCACGATGCGCCGCTCCTTGTCCAGCAGGAAATTGGCAGGAATGGATTTAATACCCATGCCTTGTATCCGGGCATTAGGCAATCCGTCGCGAGAGGCACCGATGGTGTGCATAAACATTTGTGTTCCATCGCGTTCTATGGCCTTTCGCCACTTTTTGGGGAACCGATCGACAGAAACCGCATAAATAGCCACCCTGTCTCCATACTTTTCCAACACCGCTTTCAGATAGGGAACCTCCTTTTGACAAGGTTTGCACCAACTGGCCCAAAAATCCACTAATACATATTCTTGAGGCAAATCCTTAGCAGATATCCACTTGTCATTCAAACCATAAAAATAGACGTCCAACGGCGACCCTATAGCCGTATCCTGCAACCATGTATTACCTCTTTGTTCCTTCACAAAATGTATACGTTCTTCTGCTAACTGGGCAATTTTTGTCTCCGGAATATGAGGAGCGTCAAAGGGATGGTCAGGAAATTTTTCCCTAAGATAGCTTGAAAGAACATCTAGCGTATCTTGCCCAATGATGCCAGCTGCAAAACTGCGCAAAGTTATAGAGAGGCCAATTGCTGCCTCTGGATAAGGAACTTCTTTAATCAGGTGCAAACAGCTGTCGGCCAATTGCTTCATACAAAGTTTCCGCCCTTCCGAAGTTAAATCCATAGCATACTCCATTTGCTGGAAAAAATAATCTTTAAAATTCAACAACACACTTGCCGCAGTACTTCCTTTACCGGAAAGGAAGATACGCCCAGCCTCGTTCCACCTATCCGGAAGCACTTTTAAAGTTGCTTTCGCCCGTGGTTCCAAAAGAAATACATTTGCCATATTATCATAAGGTCCGTTTTTGCTAAAGAGTATATAAAACCAACGCTCCACATCTTGCCGAACCTTCAATTTTGCTTTTCTCTGATAAGGCTTAAGATAAACAGAATCAAAAATGGCCGTTTCATTTCCACTCACCCAAGGTTTAAATCCCCACAAATACACCCATTGTCCCTCTTTGGTAAAGGTGCTGTCCACATCCAACGTGATGCGCGACGTATAGAGGCGCGGACTGCCACAGGCGCTCAAACAAATAACTATCAATACGAACCATAAATCACGCATCATATTTATACTTAGCATATTATACAAATTTCGAACCTATCTTATTCAATGAATACATGAGTTCGGGATAATATTAAAACAGAATTAATGATTGTTCAATAGCATAACCTTGCAATGCTTTAGGCTTATTGTCAAAAAAAGCAATAGGCTCCTATTTAAATTTTATTATCCCGAACTCACGTAATGAATAAGTTATGTGGATTACAAGAATCCACATAACTTACTTTACTTAACCTAGTTAATTTTCACACTCAATGTCCGTTAAGCCATAACCAAATTGTTCGCTATACGTACTACTCATGTACCTTATAGCCTCATATTTGTCCATTTGCTCATTGGTATACGTCACCTGATATCCATTATCATAGGTTAAAGTACACTTGGCACCACCCTTCATGGCACCCATCTGATTCTTGTTCAGCTTAAAAGCTGAGAAGTCTTTCATTGTCTTCATGATAAAAACTTTTTTAGTTAAACATTCTTGTTGTTTCGGATTTTATTTCAAGCCGGAATCCCTAACGGCCACTAATTTCGCGAAATTTATATTTTTATGTCAATACATATCTCAAATGCTCCCAAGCATAACACTCCGGCACCGGCCTCCCGTCCACCAACGCCAATGGTGTCCGGTCGACATGCTGCCGTTGGCAATACCGTTGCTGCTCCCGCCAAACCTCTACGCAGGCATCCGAAGAGGCTTCGACCTGCGGAAGCAGACGTTTCCGGTCGAACCATTCCTGCAATACGTCCATTGCCTGTTCCCACCCGGCTGTCCGGTAAGCGGCAATCACGGCCAATGACACCTGTATGCCGCCACGGTCCTGCGGATAGTTCACTAACACCAGCGACACCGGCACCTGTGCAGCCAAAGCCCGGATGTTCCGGTGCTCGCGTGCGCAATTTACGCAATTGGGATTGGTAATAACCGTCACCACACTACCCGTCCCGCTCCGCAAAGCCGCTTCACAAGGTTGGCCGTCTCCCGCCTGTGGCTCCAAGGCCAGCAACTGGCGAAAAGCCTCCGGCCGGTACAACCCGGCTACCTGCATACGCAACCGGCTATTTTCCCGGTAAGCCTGCCAAGCCCCTTTGGCCAGCAGCCCCACAACCACGCAAACTGCCCCCAGCAAAAGGAACACGGCCATGCCCATCGGCGAAAAGACAAACGGCACTTCGTCTCTCAGCGCGTATAGCGTCGTCGCCTGCCCCCACACCGCCACATTGACGCACAGGCAGAGCATACAAGCCTTGCGGACCACAAACGCCTGATAGGCCACCGAATAGAGCGTAAAGCCCAAAGCCGCCACGCAACCTGCCGCCGTCAGGGCATACGCCTCCACAGGACACATCAACCCCAGCAGGAAAAAGACGGTGAAATAGAGCATGGCCCATTCGCCCAATCCGGTTCCCAGCAACGTGGCACCGCGCGACTGCAACACCCGGTTGCAATCCACTGCCTGCCCGATATGGCAGAAACGGTCCAAGAAACCGCTGTCGAAATGCTCCTTGTAGAGAATGGCGGCAGCTACCCACATGCCAAAGACTTTCGTGAAGAAACAGGCATATCCCGCAGGCGGACAATCCCGCGTGTATAGGGAGGCAAGTCCCAAAAGGCATACGCCCAGCAAGCCGAACAGCCACTTGTATTTCAGGCAGCCGAACCACACGTCTTTCCAGCGTGCATACGGGTCGGACACGGTTCCTTTCGTCACCTCGCCCAGTAGCACTGTCCCTGTCCAATGCGACAGGAAGCGTTCCGTCGGCATCCGGCGTTTTTTACCTTTTTCATCGGCAAATACCACCTCGCTGTCCGTCACTGCCGTCACTGCCCGGAAAGGACGCTTCGCTGCATCCGTTCCCACAATGAATGGGGCTTCCAACTGTGCGAAGTACTCCCTCGAAGGAAGCTGATACACCTCGTTCCGAACGCCCAACGCATCCAGCGCGTCGCTCATGCCCCGCAGGCTGCCTCCCACGGGCGTGTCCAACAAGCGTTGCACCCTATGGTGGCTCACCCGGACAGACAATGCCCGCAGGTAGCAGCAGAGAATCCGGTTGACGTGTTCGGTTTCGGTCATGGTATCCAATCACATTGCTGTTATCCCTCAGTACACAAACCAGCCTTCCCACACCGTGCCGTCAGCACGCACCAGCAGGGTGTAGTCGCCGCGTTCTGCCAAACGGATGGAAACCTCCGGCGAGCCGGCATACACTTCTTCAAAGACCACTTCATCGGTATCATTATTAACCACGCTGATACGGACGTTCTGGCAGATTCCATCGAAGGATACGACTACCTTATTAATATAAAGGTAGGCATAGGGTTGCTGAGGAAGGAGACTCATATAAGCAGGCTCAACATTATGGCCTTTTGTCCCAATTGCATCTCTTTCGCCATCATCATCATCGTCATCGTCTGCAACAACCGACAAAACAATTTCCTGACTGGCTTTACTCGCATGCTGCGCATAAACCTTATTCACAAACGGTATGGCAATCAGCAACCCTATCAATACAAATGTTCTCATATTTTTTATCTTTTAGTGTTGCCGCAAAGTTAGCAGGTTTCTCACCACAAACCGTGTATTAAAAGTGTATTATTTGCAGGAGCACGTGCATTAAATCTGTATTATTCTGCCTTTTCGCCTTTAGATTCAGCGGTGATACCCAAGGCTAAGTCCATTAACACCTTTTTCAAGGAACATCCCTTAGGAGGCAGGTGCATCCTCTTTTCCAAAATCACACCCTCCGTCTTGTAATAAAAATCCCGCTTCCGGTGGAACAGGCAGACAAATCGGCTTACCTCGAAATCGGTCAGGCGCAGGCAACACAAACGGATTTCCGTCGGGGTCAATTCGTATTGCCGCAATTTAAGACAAATCTGATTCCAACGACGATTCGTAGCTTCCTCCAATTGCAACCAGTCTTCCTCCGACATTTCTTCTTCCGATTGTTCACTCCGAGCATAATCAACCATGATGCGCTTCATTTTGGCATACACCGGCAAGTGCTCAAACTCTTCTTTCAATAAAGCCTTTTTCTCCTCTTGCAATTGCTTCAATTGCATTTGCTTAGCTTGCATAGCCTGGCTCTGTATAGTGGCCATCTCAGTGCGCAAGGCGGCTATCTCTGCCTCTTTCTCTTCCAGACGTTGGGCCAAACGAATTTGCTCGGAACTAAGTTCATCATTCTGTTGCTGCAAATACCCCTTTTGCTGACGATTGCGCCTGCGCCATACGACAAACGCCACAAACAAAGCAAACAGAAGTCCGCCTATATATAAAAGGTATATTTTCCCATGCTCACGGATTTTCACTTGCTCGTACGACGTACGCAAATCTTCCATTACTTTGGACAAAGCCTGCATCTGGCCTTGCTGATGCTCAAAATAAGCCCTGCTTTTCGTGGAATATTTACGCTCCATCATCGCCTGCATCGAATTATCTCCCTCCTTCTTAGCAATGTCCGCCAAGCGCATAAAAACATCCACGTCAATACTACCATCTGCCGAAGGCAACGCTTTCTGCAAGTAATAAGAAGCCGAATCATAATATCCGCTCCGATAATAAGCCTCCCCCAATAGTGCATAAGTTGAAAAACAACATGAAGTATCCGATTGCAAAGCCCAATTTTCTTTAGCGTACCGAAGGGATTTTTCCCCTTTCTCCATACGAGCATAAAGGGTACTTAAGGAAGAGGTGGCAATTCTTTGCAACTGTTTATTGCCCAACTGCCTTGCAATTTCATAACCTTGCAACAGTAACTTCTCAGCCTTGGGGTAATACGCTTTTCCCTTATCAAGAGCAATCGCACCGCTACGGCACCACGATTCACCTAACAAGAGCGAATCATTTCTTTGTGTCGCTATCTGTCCCGCCAAGCCATACAATGAATCCGCCTCTTGTTCCAATCCATTAACCCAAAACAAATAAGCCCAATTGTTATAAATCGCCCCCAGCAACTGCATATCTCCCTCCTCGCGTGCCAGTTCCTCCGCCCGCCAATACTCCCGCAAAGCCTGCTCTTCCTCCTCCAAACGCCGGTAAGCATTGCCCGCCCAATAGTGCGCACGGGCCTGCATCCCGATATCGCCCTTATGGTCGTAATAGTCTACGGCCGCCCTAATCAACGAATCGTCGGACAAGGAATGCCCGCCACGCACGGCCGCCTCCGTCTGCAACAAGGCGTACCAAGCCTGCTCGCCCTCATCGCGCAAATCCGCAAGCGACACTTCCTGCAACACTCGCCAGGCACTGTCCGGACGGACAGGCAACAACGAATCCGCCCGCGACAACCGGCGGGCATATTCCCCCCGATTGTCCGAACAGGCAGCCAGCAGAGGAAAAACAACACTGCAAATGATAATGACAATCTTCGTCATAAGTTGCTGGATTCAACTTTCCGGCTGCAAATATACAAATGTTTCAACCGCTACAGAAAAGAGAGTGACACATAATGAGACCTTGGCACGCAGATAACACGGATTTTCCAGATTTCCGCAGATTGATTCCGTGGGCTATATATAAGTTGACAAGGGGGCGAGTTAACGAGGCAACAAGCCATGTAAAGAGGCGGCATAGTAGAAGTCAGCATCTACTTATTTATCAGCCACGATCACCACCACCGGATTATCTCCCTCCTTCACCTCCAGCAGCGGCGCCAACCGGGGGTTGTCCTTCGCTTCGGGGTGCTTCTCCAGCCAGGCCACTACCTCATGCGCCTCCAAAGAAAACACAAATTCCCCTTGGGGTGAACTGCATGACCGTATCTCGAAAGACAAATCGCCGCTCAAGTCGTCCACAATGCCGCCCGCTTCCGGTGCCATACGGGTTATGCCGGTCTGTTTGTCATAAATGCCGTTGTAGAGTTCAAAATCCGGTAAGTCCACCCTGCCATTTTCCCCCGGTGTCGCAACGTGTCTTTCAAGCACCGATTCATAAAGGCCTCTTACAGCCTTAAAGAAAATTTTCTCCGGAGTTTCCAGCACGGCATAGGCCACCAATTTGCCTTGGCTTTTCCCTTCGCGGCGCGATTTCGCATCCAAAGCCAAGTCGCCATACCGAAAGGCATAGGCGGGCACCAAACGGTGGTGGTCCTTCAGCGTGAATATCGTATCGCCAAAGCCCTCCTTCAGACGCACCTGCCCGCCACATTTCCATAAAGGAAAGCGACTTTGCAGGTCTATCCAAGGCACACCGGCCGCATCCATGGTAAAGTTAATCTGCGCCATACTGAGCCACATCATCCCAACCACCTTGTCATCCCGTTGTGAAGGCATCAAGTCCGGCGCGCGCAATACAGAATCCTTCAATTCCCCACGCTCCGTGAAGCACGACAATTGCCACGCATGATGCTGTGTATACGAAGGCATATCATAATAACCTATGACCAACGAATCCTCAAAAGCATAAGCACAAGGTCTTTCCGGAGGGGTAGGAACCAACGCTTTCCCCCTGTACTTTCCTTGCGCATCGTATTTCTGCAGTTGATTGGGCAATCTCTCAAAATAAAACAAACCGTTGCTTTCATTATAATAGGGCGTAAGCCCCCAATAACCTTCCGGATCCTCCCCCCGATGACCCAATTGCGCTATAAAACGCCCGGTCTCTTTATCAAAATTAAGCACTACAAATTGCCTGGAAGATACCACGATATTGCCATCAAACACTTTCACAGACACCAGAGAAACCTGACAGGAATCATTCGTTTCCAACGGTATATAGCACACGTCTTTCCCAAAGTCGGACAACTTCAGCGCAGGCTGCAAGTCCGCCATGGCCGCCTCCACGTCAATGAGGGGAACTTCTGACGACGAAGCAGAAACAGACGGACGGCTTCCGCAAGAAATCAAGCCCAAGAACAGAACAACGAGACCGAATAAGAAAATTCTTCTCATAGGCAGACGTTTAATCATTCGCTATTTTTTAGTCAATTGAAAAGCGGCTTATTTGCTCATCAGGCTATCCAACACCTGCATCAGTCGTTCACCCCGCAAGTCTTTCGCCACGATGCGCCGGTCTTTGTCCAGCAGGAAATTAGCAGGAATGGATTTAATGCCCATACCTTTGATACGCTCATTGGGGAAACCATCTGAAGCGGCTCCCATGGTATGGATGAAAGACTGGGTATTGTCCCGCTCAATGGCTGCTTTCCAGCGGTTGGGAAAACGATCTATCGAAACCGCATAAATGGCCAACCTATCCCCATATTTTTCCTGTGCAGCCCGCAAATAAGGCACTTCTTTCTGACAAGGCTTGCACCAACTGGCCCAAATGTCTACCAATACATATTCCTGAGGCAATTCATCCGCAGAAACCATCCGGCCATCCAAAGCACAGAAAATTATATCTAATTTGGACCCGACAGCCGTGTCCTGCACCAACTCGGCATCCCGGCTTTGGATTAATCGCCGAATCTGTATTCCAACTTGCTGGGCCTCATCCGTAGCCGGCTTTTTACTACCGAACTGCTGATAATCCGGGAATTTCTTCTTCAAATACCTATCCAACGCATCCAACGTGTCCTGGCTGACTACTCCGGCAGGTCCGGATTTCAGAAAAAAACAGGCAGAGAAAGCCGTACAAGCATATCTGCTGTTTCGCGCCACCCGAATGCAACTGTCCACTGACTGCCTGGTATATTCTTTGCGGGCTTCCGCAGAAGCACCTTGCGACTTCTCCAACATGGATGCCACAAACCTCCGCATCTGCTTGTCTTCGGTGTCTGCCCGGCTGCCTTTCCCGGACAAATACAAAGCCCCTTCCTCGCTCTGCAAACTCGGAGACACTTTGATGGTAACCCTCGATTTAGGCGGTAAAAGGAAAAAACCCGACCCATAATGGTAAGGACCATTCTTACTAAAAAGCAAACGGAAAGTCCCTCCATCCTTACCATGGCGTATTTTCATATTCCCCTTTGTCTGTCCCGGCTTCAACCATACCGAATCAAACAAGGCTGTTTCATTCCCACTAACCCAAGTTTTATGTCCGCTCACATACACCCATTGTCCCTCTTTGGTAAAGGTGCTGTCCACGTCAAGCGTGATGCGCGAGGTATACAGCCGCGGACTGCCACAAGAACACACCAACAAAGCAACCAAAAATAAATAGCCCCAATGTTTCATTGGGCAACGTAATGCCTTCATACAAATAACAAATTAAGACCCTCAAAATAGTTACCTCGGATTTTATTTCAAGCCGGAATCCCCAACGGCCACTCGCTTTGCGCGAAACCAATATCCTCATGCCGATGCCGCAAGCATATACCCCGACTGAACAATATCAGAAAAAGTTTACGCCCCGAAAGACACGCACATTATTAATATTTAGTAATCTATTGGTGCGCAATCGGCTGATTCACCTACATCGCAGCAAAACTCGTGTGCAATGTTCGCAAAAATTCTCGATATTTGCAAGCCAAAGGCAAGAAAATTTGCCCACGGACAAGAAAATATACTTCCACCCGCATAGAAGCAAGGATATTTGGCCATGTATTATTGGATATTTGGCCATTTCTTATTGAATGCTTTGCCCGTCATCCTATATATCAGTCTTCGCCAGTCCCCGGCTGCAAGGACTCCAGTCCTTCTACTGCAAGGACTCCAGTCCTCGGCTGCAAGGACTGCGGTCCTCGGCTGCAAGGACTGTGGACAAACCAAAAGGGCTGCAAGGAAGCGCGGCGCGATGCCGTCTGCTATCCTTGCAGCCCTGCTGGTTCATGAAATGCCTTGCGGAGAAGAATAGGCCTCCGCTTGCCTTATCCGCTTATTGGACGCGATAGAGCAGCCAAGATGCCTGGAAATCCTTGCGGTCCGGGTGCTTGGCCTTGAAAGCATCGCGTGCGGCGGCGGCGGAAGCACGGTCGGGATGCGTGCTGACCACGACGCGGTAGGTGGCCGCATCGGCATTGAAGACGATGATGGGCGAATAGCCCTCGGCCTCGAGGCTGCTCTTCACGCCTTCGGCATTGGCCTTGATGCCAAAGCTGCCGCACACCACGCTGTAGTCCAGCAGAGAGTCTTCAGTGCCGGAAACCACCGTCACCTTCTCGTGGCGCACATCGGCATTGCTGACGGCCACCGGGGCGCTCTCCACCACCTTGGTTTCCACGGGAGCGGTCACCACAGGCGTGGTTTCGGTGGGAGCAGGCGTGGTGGTCTGCTCGGCCAGCTCCTGCTGACGGGCTTTCTCGTACGCTTTCTTGTAAGCGCTTTCGCTGGATTTGCACGAAGAGAATGCCAAAGCCAGGCATACTCCGATTCCTAACAAAATTGTCTGTTTCTTCATTTTACGCTATGATTTTGAAATTTAGTTTATACGCTAACGGGAACTGATTCTTCCGGTGCCGGAAAGGGGCCAACACCGGGCTGTCCCTTTCGGGGAGCAAAGAAATAGAAAATCCACCACCTATCAAAGAATAATGCCTAAAATTTTAGCGAAAGGTGGGAAAGACGAGCCAAGTTGAAAGCGGGAAACGGCCTCCGGAAAGAAAAATGCAAAAAAAATCGGGCGAAACGATACATCCTAAGCGGAAAAACCCTATATTTGTGCAGAACTTTTAAAAACTACAGTATCATGAAAGGATTAAACGTATTAGCAGCTTTCCTGGGCGGCGCCGCAGTGGGTGCAGCCTTGGGTATCTTGTTCGCCCCTGAGAAAGGCGAGGACACGCGCAGCAAAATCGCTGAAGCATTGCGTAGAAGAGGCATCCGCCTGAACCGGAACGAAATGGACGACCTGGTAGACGAGATCGCTTCTGAAATCAAAGGCGACGCTGCCGAATAACCTGTAACGGAAAACAGAGCCACCATGTTTGCAAGCGACAAGAGCATCGAAAGCCTCAGGCAACTGTTCATCGAATTCAAGAAGTACCTGAACTTGCAGCAGGAGTACACGCGGCTGGAAGTCACCGAAAAGCTCTCGGTGCTGCTCTCCATGCTCATCCTGGTGTTGCTGACGGTCATCTTGGGCATGATGGCTCTGTTTTACCTCTCGTTCACGCTGGCCTGGGTGCTGGCGCCCGCCGTGGGGAGCATCACGCTGGGATTCAGCCTCATCGCCATCCTCTACATCATCCTGGCCCTGCTGCTGGTGGCCTTCCGCAAGCGGCTTATCATCGACCCGATGGTGAAATTCCTCGCGAGACTCTTCCTGAAACCGACTGACAAAACGACTCCTGCCCCATGACCACGCCAGACCCCGCCACCGAACCGCGCCCCTCCGTACCTGCCCTGCCCGATACGCTGGAACAGTTGTTGCAGCAGAAGGCGGCGTTGCGGCAACAAATCCAGACGCAGAAAGCCACCTTGGCGCGGATGGGCTATGAGCTGACCGCCCCCTTCACGCCTGCTGTCCAGAAAGGCAACAGCGTGCTACGCGCGTTCAACCGCGGCATGGCCGTCGTGGACGGCGTCATGCTGGGCCTGAAGATGATGCGGAAAGTCAAGAACCTCTTTGGCAGAAAAGGCAGATACCGCTACTGACACACCTCCTCGCCGTGCCAACCCACAAAAAAGAACAAAAAAAGAGCGGACTCAACGCCCGCCCCTTTCTGGTTGGTCATTTCCTAACCGTGCTCATACATAGGTCTCGAGCAGCTTCACGTGCTGGTCGGGCACGATGGTGACGTTCTGCGTCGTGGCAGGCAGCAACACCGTCTCGCCGGCTTGCAGCGTGATTTCGTTGTTCTCATTGTCGCGCAGGCGACAAGCTCCCTCCACACAGATGAAGATGACGAAGGAGTCCAACTCGGAGTAGTCGCACGTGATTTCCTCAGTCATGTCATAGACGGACGTCGTGAAGTAAGGACAGGCCACGACCTCTACCGGCTCGTTCTGCACGCGGTCATAGCTCGTGCGGAAGTCATCCTGCACGTCAGCGAAGTTGATGGCATCCACAGCCTGCGCGGTGTGCAGTTCGCGCGTCTTGCCGTTCTTGTCCTTGCGGTTATAGTCGTAGATGCGATAGGTGATGTCCGACGTCTGCTGGATCTCGGCCACAAAGGCACCGGCACCGATGCCGTGCACGCGGCCGGCCGGCACATAGAAGACATCGCCCGGCTGGATGGGACAACTCTGCAGGACCTGGGCAAACGTGCCGTCGTGCACGCGCTCCTTATATTCCTTCGGGGTGATCTCCTGCGAGAAGCCCGAAATGAGCTTGGCGCCCGGGTCGGCCGAAATGACATACCACATTTCGTTCTTCCCGAAACTATTGTGGCGTTTCTTGGCCAACGCATCATCCGGATGCACCTGGATAGACAGGTCCAGCTTGGCATCAATGAACTTGATGAGCAAGGGGAATTTGTCGCCAAAGCGGGCATAATTGGCCTCGCCCACCAACTCCTCTTTATAATGGCGCACCATCTCGGGCAGAGTCATGCCCTTGTCGGAGCCGTAGGAGACGACAGACTCGCTCCCATCGACGGCAGATACTTCCCAACTTTCGCCCACATTGGTCAGGGTTTCATTCAGATGCTTGAATGGAATGATTTTCTCGCCTCCCCAAAGCGTCTGCTTCAGGATAGGCTCAAACTTTAAAGGATACATTTGTCTAAAATAAAATCGTTAATAGATGGGGTTAACTCTGATTTGGGGGCAAACATACGAAAAAATAAATAGTATATCAACAAACCGGGGCGGAAAAAATGAGGAAATAAAACAGGCATCGCGTCAAACGCTAAACTTTCCTAAATGGCTTGTCACATTTCTTCCCTTTTCCTTGGGAGAACAAAAGAAAATACTTTTATTTGCAAGAAATTTGAATTAAAAGCATACCATGATATGACTGTCACTGCTAAAAAAGACAATATCTCCGGATTGAAAAGAGAAGACTTCCAGCAGGAAATCAACGGCAAAACGACCGACCTGTATATCCTGAAAAACGCCAAAGGCATGGAAGTCGCAGTTACGAACTACGGCTGCGCCATTCTGTCCATAATGGTGCCCGACAAGGATGGCCGCTACGGCAACGTCATTCTGGGGCACGACAGCATCGAGCACGTGATCCACAGCCCCGAACCCTTCCTGAGCACCACAATAGGGCGCTATGGCAACCGCATCGCCAAAGGAAGATTCACGCTATACGGCGAGGAGCACCAGCTGGCCATCAACAACGGACCCAACGCGCTGCACGGCGGGCCGACGGGATTCCACGCACGCGTCTGGGAGGCCGTACAACCGGCGCCGACATGTGTCGTCTTCAACTACACCTCGGCCGATGGCGAAGAGGGATTCCCCGGCACGCTGGAGGTGGAAATGACCTACAGGCTGGAAGATGAAATCAATGCTCTCTCCATCGAATACAAGGCCACGACGGACAAGGCGACCATCGTCAACCTGACCAACCACGGCTTCTTCAACCTGGCCGGCATCGGCAACCCCACCCCCTCGGTAATGGACAACGTGGTGACCATCAATGCCGACTTCTACGTCCCCATCAACGAATACTCCATCCCCACCGGCGAAATCCTGAAGGTAGAGGGTACCCCCATGGACTTCCGCACCCCCCACACGCTGGGCGAACGGATAGACGAACCCTTCGAACAACTGAAGAACGGCACGGGCTATGACCATTGCTACGTGCTGAACAAGACGGAGCGGGGCGCGCTAGACCTGGCCGCCACCTGCATCTGCCCCTCCAGCGGGCGCACCATGGAGGTCTATACCACGGAAAACGGCGTACAACTGTATACCGGCAACTGGCTGAACGGATTCACCGGCAGCCACGGTGCCACGTTCCCTGCCCGGAGTGCGGTCTGCTTTGAAGCCCAGTGCTTCCCCGACACGCCCAACAAGGCCCATTTCCCGTCGGCCGTCCTGCTGCCCAACGATGAATACCAACAAATCACCATCTATAAATTCGGAATCCAAGGCGATGAATAATTATTAATCCAAAAACATATCTAAAATCATTATGAGTAACCAAACCAAACAGTGGGGTGCCATCATTATGATGATCGCCCTGTTCGCCATGATTGCCTTTGTAACCAACCTGTGTTCGCCGATGGCAATCATAGTAAAGAACCAGTTCGGCGCATCCAATGTGCTGGCGCAAATCGGCAACTATGGCAACTTCATCGCCTATTTGATAATGGGTATTCCTTCGGGTATGCTGATCAAGAAATACGGCTACAAGAAGACCGCCTTGCTGGCCTTGATCGTAGGTATTGTCGGCGTTCTCGTGCAATGGATGAGCGGCTGGGACAGCATACAGAGTTTCGGCGTTTACCTGGTAGGCGCTTTCATCTCCGGTTTCTGCATGTGTATGCTGAACACGGTAGTCAACCCGATGCTGAACCTGCTGGGCGGCGGCGGCAACAAAGGCAACCAGCTGATACAGATAGGCGGCGTGTTCAACTCGGCAGCCGCAGTGGCCGTATATATCATCATGGGTGCCTTGATCGGCGATGCCGCACGCGCCAAAATTGCAGATGCCACACCGGCACTGTTCATCGCCCTGGGCATCTTCGCGCTGGCCTTCGTAGTGTTGCTTTTCACCAAGGTTGAAGAGCCCCAGCAACACGTGGAACAGAAGAAGGAAAAAGACCAATACAGCGCTTTCTCTTTCCGCCACTTCAAACTTGGCATCCTGGGTATCTTCCTGTATATGGGCATTGAGGTAGGTACCCCGACGTATATCCTGCAATACTTGTCGTCGTCGCCCGATGCCGCTACTCCCGGCTTGGGAATGGATGCCGGCATTGTAGGCCTTATCGTGGCCGTGTACTGGCTGATGATGCTGGTAGGCCGCTTCATCGGCGGCGCCATCGGCAGCAAGGTATCCAGCAAGACGATGATTGCCACCGCTTCCAGCCTCAGCTTGTTGCTGGTATTGTTTGGCATGTTCGCCCCCACAGACGTAATGGTCAACGTGCCGGGCATTGACTGGGCCAACCTGAGCGTCATCTGGAGCAAAATCCCCGTAGGCATCTTTGCCTTCATCCTCGTGGGCCTGTGCACCTCGGTGATGTGGGGAGGCATCTTCAACCTGGCCACGGAAGGCTTGGGCAAGTACACCGCCATTGCTTCGGGTGCTTTCATGACCATGGTTTGCGGCTGTGCCGTCATGGTAGCCATCCAGGCATACGTGGCCGATCTGACCGGTTCGTTCCTCACCAGCTACGTGGTAGTGCTGTTCTGTGCGGCTTATCTGCTGTACTACTCGCTCATCGGCTGCAAAAACGTCAACAAGGATATCCCCGTGGATTAAAACAGAAACTTATTACTCACTAAATACATTAATGGTATGGATATAGAACATGTAAGAAGTCGTTTCATCAAGCATTTTGACGGAACTACAGGAGCCATATATGCAGCTCCGGGACGCATCAACCTTATCGGTGAACACACGGATTACAACGGTGGTTTTGTATTTCCCGGTGCCATAGACAAAGGCATGATTGCCGAGATCAAACCCAATGGGACCAATCTGGTAAAAGCTTATTCCATCGACCTGAAAGATTACGTGGAATTCGGCTTGAACGAAGAAGACGCCCCGCGCGCCAGCTGGGCACGCTACATCTTCGGCGTATGCCGCGAGATGATCAAGCGCGGCGTGGAAGTGAAGGGCTTCAACACGGCCTTTGCCGGCGATGTACCCCTGGGAGCGGGCATGTCCTCATCGGCTGCCTTGGAAAGCGTGTATGCCTACGCGCTGAACGACCTCTTCGGCGAGAACAAGATAGACAAATTCGAGTTGGCCAAGGTGGGTCAGGCCACGGAGCATAACTATTGCGGCGTCAACTGCGGCATCATGGACCAGTTTGCCTCCGTATTCGGCAAGAAAGACAACCTCATCCGCCTGGATTGCCGTTCGCTGGAATACCAGTACTATCACTTCGAGCCGAGAGGCTACCGCCTGGTCCTGGTGGACTCGGTGGTGAAACACGAACTGGCATCGTCGGCCTACAACAAGCGCCGCCAGAGCTGCGAGACGGTGGTTGCCGCCATCCAGAAGCGTCACCCGCACGTGGAATACCTGCGCGACTGCAACATGGAAATGCTGCAAGAGGTACAGGCCGAGGTCAGCGAGGAAGACTACAAGCGTGCCGAGTATGTGATTGAGGAAATCCAACGTGTGCTGGATGTCTGCGATGCCTTGGAGAAGAACGACTACGAAACGGTGGGCCAGAAGATGTACGAGACACACTACGGCATGAGCAAGCTGTATGAAGTGAGCTGCGAAGAACTGGACTTCCTGAACGACTTGGCTTTCGACTGCGGCGTGACGGGTTCGCGCGTCATGGGCGGCGGCTTCGGCGGATGCACCATCAACCTGGTGAAAGAGGAGCTGTACAGCACCTTCATCGAAAAAGCCAAAGAAGAATTCAAGAAGAAGTTCAACAGAAGCCCGAAGATTTACGACGTGGTCATCAGCGACGGCGCACGCAGATTGGAATAAGCTGACTTTTTGATATTTTACAGACGCGGATTGCGCGGATTCCATGGATGCTTTTCAGTCAACTATCCGTGGCAATCGCGAAATCCGCGTCTTTTTTGCCCCTTGCAACATTCCAAACCCAGAAAAGAGACGTTTTGTAGAAGAGATTTAACCATAAACCCCTATCTTTGCAACAAGGAATGTCAACCGACCCGACATACGAACCCAAATATTCATTAACTCCTTACAGATATGAATGACAGTAAACTTATGAACCGCGCAGCAGACAATATCCGCATCCTTGCTGCTTCGATGGTGGAAAAAGCCAACTCCGGTCATCCGGGCGGCGCCATGGGTGGTGCCGATTTCATTAATGTGCTTTTCGCTGAATTCCTGGTGTACGACCCCGAAAACCCTATGTGGGAAGGCCGTGACCGCTTCTTCCTCGACCCGGGACACATGTCGCCGATGCTCTACTCCACACTGGCACTGACCGGCAAATTCACGCTGGACGAGCTGAAGCAATTCCGCCAATGGGGCAGCCCGACGCCCGGACACCCGGAGCGGGATGTCATGCGGGGTATTGAGAACACCTCAGGCCCGCTGGGTCAGGGACATACCTTTGCCGTAGGCGCTGCCATCGCTGCCAAATTCCTGAAGGCACGCTTCCCGGAGGTCATGCCGCAGACCATCTATGCCTACATCTCCGACGGAGGCATCCAGGAAGAAATATCGCAAGGCGCAGGCCGCATCGCCGGCACGCTGGGACTGGACAACCTCATCATGTTCTACGACTCCAACGACATACAGCTTTCGACGGATACCAAAGCCGTGACGAGCGAAGACACTGCCCGGAAATACGAAGCCTGGGGCTGGAAAGTCATCTGCATCAACGGCAATGACCCGGACGCCATCCGCAACGCCCTGAATGAGGCCAAAGCCGAGACGGAACGCCCTACTCTCATCATCGGACATACCATCATGGGCAAGGGTGCCCGCCGTGCCGACGGCACCAGCTATGAGGCTTGCTGCGCCACGCACGGCGCACCGCTGGGTGGAGATGCCTACATCAACACCATCAAAAACCTGGGAGGCGACCCGGAGAACCCGTTCGTCATTTATCCCGAAGTGGCCGAACTGTATGCCAAACGTGCCGAAGAGCTGAAAGGCATCGTGGCCAAACAATATGCCCTCAAAGCAGAATGGGCAAAAGCCAATCCGGAAAAGGCGGCCAAGCTGGAGCAGTTCTTCTCGGACAAAGCGCCGCAGATAGACTGGAGCGTCGTGCAACAGAAGCCCAACAGCGCCACACGTGCGGCATCGGCAACGGTGCTGGGCGCACTGGCCACGCAGGTAGAAAACATGATTGTGGCTTCGGCCGACCTCTCCAACTCAGACAAGACCGACGGCTTCCTGAAGAAAACACACGCCTTCACCAAGGGCGACTTCAGCGGCGCCTTCTTCCAAGCCGGTGTGGCCGAGCTGACCATGGCCTGCTGCTGCATCGGCATGGCCCTGCATGGCGGTGTCATCCCTGCTTGCGGCACCTTCTTTGTATTCTCCGACTACATGAAACCCGCCATCCGCATGGCTGCCCTGATGGAAGTGCCCATCAAGTTCATCTGGACGCACGACGCCTTCCGTGTGGGTGAAGACGGTCCTACTCACGAACCGGTGGAACAGGAAGCCCAAATCCGTCTGATGGAGAAACTCCAGAATCACAAGGGACACAACTCCATGCTGGTGCTCCGCCCTGCCGATGTCGAAGAGGCAACCGAAGCTTGGCGGCTGGCCATGGAGAACACCACGACGCCCACCGGCCTCATCTTCTCCCGCCAGAACATCAACAACCTGCCGGAGGGCAACGACTACAGCCAGACCTGCAAAGGTGCTTATATCGTGGCAGGCTCGGACGAAAATCCGGATGTCATCCTGCTGGCATCAGGCTCGGAAGTATCAACCTTGGTGGCAGGCGCCGAACTGTTGCGCAAGGACGGCGTACGGGTACGCATCGTCTCCGTGCCGTCCGAAGGCTTGTTCCGCAGCCAGTCGCCGGACTACCAGGAACAAATCTTGCCCCACGGAGCCAAAATCTTCGGCCTGACCGCCGGACTGCCTGTCACCCTGGAAGGCTTGGTAGGTGCCAACGGCAAGATCTGGGGATTACCTTCGTTCGGCTTCTCGGCACCCTACAAGGTGTTGGATGAGAAGTTGGGCTTCACGGCAGAGAATGTTTACCGCCAAGTGAAGGCAATGCTCTAAACCTATTCCAAGGCACGCTGATGACATACGGACAAGTGTCTGTGGTGTCATCAACGTGCCTTACTTGTTTCATAATCCCAAAAAAGAAATGATGAATTCCATAGGACTTTGTTCCGACCATGCCGGATTTCCCCTGAAACAGCATGTGAAGCAATGGCTCGAATCCAAAGGTTGGACCTACAAGGATTTCGGCACTTACAGTGAAGAGAGTTGTGACTATCCTGACTATGCACACCCGATGGCTGAAGCCATCGAAGCCGGCGAATGCGGTTACGGCATTGCCATCTGCGGAAGCGGACAGGGTATCAGCATGACCATGAACAAGCATCAGGGCATACGCTGTGCCCTCTGTTGGGCGCCCGAACTGGCTGCCTTGTCGCGTCAGCACAATGATGCAAACGTACTGGCCATGCCCGGCCGCTTCATCAGCAATGAACAGGCAGATGCCATCATGGAAGCCTTCTTCCACACGGATTTCGAGGGAGGCCGCCATCAAAGGCGAGTGGCGAAAATCCCTGTAAGGAAATAAAGACGTATGCAAGATTATATTTTCCACAACGACCGCCTGCTGCTAAAGAAAGACCCTGACGGCCGGTATCACGTCCCCTACGAGAACGAGTTGCCGGACAGATTGCCGGAAAAGTTGTCCGCCCACGAAGTACTGCTACCCAACGGATCCACTATCCGGGCGACAGACATCGAACAGGAATTGGCAGAAGACGACACGTGGCTGACAGTGGGGCTGCGCGCCTCGTTCGACTACCTGCCGCTCACCGAATACAAGGCGGCGGGCAAGGCGTTCCAAATCCTGTGGTGGGACCGACACAGCCGCTTCTGTCCCGTCTGTGGGACACCTACCGAACAGCGGACGCCCATCATGAAGAAGTGTCCGGAGTGTGGCTACGAGATTTATCCTCCCATCTCCACCGCCATCATCGTCCTCATCCGCCGCGGGGAAGACGAGGTGTTGCTGGTACATGCCCGCAACTTCCGAGGTACTTTCTATGGCCTGGTGGCAGGATTCCTGGAACCGGGAGAGACGCTGGAGCAATGCGTGGAGCGCGAAGTGCGCGAAGAGACGGGACTCAGTATCCGCAACATCAGGTACTTTGACAGCCAGCCCTGGCCCTATCCCAGCGGACTGATGGTGGGCTTCATGGCGGACTATGCCGGAGGTACCATCAAGCTGCAGGACAACGAACTGAGTGCCGGTGCCTTCTACCACCGCGAGCATCTGCCCGAACTGCCACAGAAACTCAGCATCGCCCGCCGCCTCATTGACCATTGGCTGGGCGTGCAACCTTAACCTCTTTACATAAGGCTGTGTCAAAAGGGAAAAGGATAATCTTTTAGACGCGGATTTAGCGGATGGTGCGGATTATTTAGTCATAAAATCCGCTAAATCCGCATTATCCGCGTCTAAAAAAATAACAAATTGTCAGTTTCTTTTTTATTTTGACATGCCCTCTTATCCGCAAACCGTCGTCAGAACTCCCCGCCGCCCAGCGAACGGTAGAGCCAAGCATTGAGCTTGCAATAGTAGATGTTCAGTTCTATCTGCTCCAACTCGCAATCCACATGACGCTCATTGGCCGTCAATACCTCCAGATAACCAGCAAATCCGGTGCGAAACAGTTCGTTGGCATCGTCCACTGAACGGCGGTGTACCAGGCACTCCTTGCGCTTCAGCTCGCGGCGTTCCTCCGTCAGACGGGTAGCTTCCAGCAGGTTGACCACTTCCTGATAGGCCAAGAGCGCCTGATGGTGGTAGTTGAGCAGGGCGATGCGCTGGTTGCTCTTGGCGTTCTCCCACAGGGTGCGGATTTCGTTGCGGCGGAATATCGGGGCAGTAAGCCCGGTAGCCAGGTTATAGACCGCCGAGGCAGGCGAACTGAACCAATGGCCAAGGTCGAAAGCATTGAATCCGGCAGAGCCTCCCAAGGTCAAGGAGGGGAAGAAAGACTTGCGGGCAGCCTGCACATCGGACTTGGCAGCGAGCAACTCCAGCTCGGCGGCACGCACGTCGGGACGCAAAGCCAGCAGAGAAGCCGGTATGCCCCGCTGCACCGGGAAAATGGCTTGCCGCAACGTGGCATAATCCGCGCGCTTCACCTCGAAGGGCAGCTTGCCAAGGAGCAGGGCAAAAGCACGCTCCGTCTCCCCAATCTGCTGCCCGATGGCCAAGCGTTCAGCCTCCAGCCTCATACGGGTGGAGAGGAACTGGTCTACCGAAAGGCGGGACACCTCGCCTTCCTTCATCAGCTCGCTGGTCAGTTGGTAGGCATTCTGCACATCCTCGATGGCATCGCCCAACGTACGGTATTGTTGGTCCAATCCCACCAAGTCATAATATAGCCCGGCGGTCTCCGAAATCAGCAGGGCACGGGCCAACCTTTGAGCTTCCACAGACTTGAGCCAGCGGGAGACAGCCGCCCTCTTCTTGTGGGTCAGCTTCCCCCAGATGTCGGCCTCCCATTGAAAACCGATGCCGATGTTGAAATCCCGGTAGGGCGAAGGGATATGCTTCTCAGGATCCAAGTCGGGAGTATTGGTCGTGCTATTGCCCACACCATCCATCGTGTAGTCGCCGAAGCGTTGCACCCCGGCACCAATGCCCAAAGAAACTTCAGGCAACAAAGCTCCTGTCCCTGCCCGCACCTGGGCACGGGCCATGGTGACATTCTCCACGGCTTGCAGGAAAGAATGATTGCGTGCCAAGGCCGTATCAATATAAGCTTTCAACTGCTCATCGGGGAAGAAATCCCTCCACGACAGGCGGACCATGCCGCTGTCCGCCTCCAACAAATACGTGTCAGGCAGGACGACCTGCTCGTCCGCAGTCAGAGCCGGAGCCTTGCAACCGGCCAGAAACATCAAACTTACAAATGCTGCACAGAGGCAGGTAACACTATGCTTCATCATCTTCTTCATCGTCATAACGTTTTTGGTTTTTAACAAGCCTTGCGGAAAGGCTCTCGAAGATTAAGTACAAGCCGGGCACCAGGAAAATGCCGACAAGGGTTCCGATAAACATGCCGCCCGCCGCAGCCGTGCCGATGGAGCGGTTGCCCAGCGCGCCCGCCCCGGAGGCCATTATCAGCGGGATAAGTCCGCAGATGAAGGCGAACGAGGTCATCAGGATGGGACGCAAACGGCTGAGCGCGCCCTTGATGGCCGCCTCGCGGATGGTCAGGCCCTGGTGGCGGAACTGGTTGGCCATCTCCACAATGAGGATGGCATTCTTGCCCAGCAGGCCGATGAGCATGACCAAGGCCACCTGCGCATAGATGTTGTTCTCCAGCCCGGCCAGGTAGAGGAAGAGGTACGAGCCGAATATGCCCGCCGGCAAGGACAGCAATACGGGGAAGGGCAACAACAGGCTTTCGTACTGCGCGGCCAGCAACAGGTAGACGAACAAGAGGCAGATGCCGAATATCAGGAAGGTCTGCCCGCCGGATTCCTTCTCCTCGCGCGTCACGCCGGACCATTCGATGTCATAGCCGCGGGGCAAGACATCTTGGCAGATTTCCTCCACGGCCTGTATCACCTCGCCCGTGCTGACGTCGCCCTCGCCTTCACCGGTAATCAAGGCGGAGGTGAACATGTTGTAACGGGTGATTTGGCTGGGACCATACACACGCTCCATGGTCATGAAGTTGGAGTAAGGCACCACGTTGCCCTCATTGTTCTTGGCGAAGTAGGTGTAGAGGTCTTCCGGTGCCATGCGGTATTCGGGCGAGGCCTGAATCATCACCTTGTACATCTGTCCAAAGCGCACGAAATTGGACGAATAGAAACTGCCCACGTAGGCTTGCAAGGTTTCCATGGACTTGTCGAGATCCACGCCCAGCTTGGCTGCCTTGGCCAGGTCCACCTTCAGCATATACTGGGGGAAGTTGGGATTGAAACCCGAAGTGACGCCTTGCAGGCGCGGGTCGGCATTGAGTCTCTCTACCAACTCATCGGCCACGGCGGCGAAGTCGTGGAAGTCACCCGCAGTTTTATCTTGCAGGCGCAATTCAAATCCGCTGGCATTGCCGAAGCCCGGCACGGCAGGCGGCAGGAAGAACTGGATGTCGGCATCCTTGATGTCCGACGTGCGGTCGGCGTAGATTTGCATCAGTTCCTCCACACTGGCCTCACGTTCTTCCCAAGGCTTCAGGTTGATCATGCCCCATGCCATAGCTGGCTCCCTCGGTCTCGGTCATCAGGCTGTAGCCCGCCAAGGTGGAGATGGTCTCAATCTCCTCGAAAGGCAAGAGGGCCGCCTGCACTTGGTTCAGTACTTCCTGGCTACGCTCCACAGTAGCTCCCGGAGGAGCATCCACGTTGATGTATATCATGCCCTGGTCCTCATTGGGAATGAAGCCGGTGGGCAATATCAGGTTGCTCCCGTAAGTGGCCAACAGGAAGACAATCAGGGTGATGAACGTGACAGACTTCCGGTTGAGGTACTTGTGGATGCCCCACTCGTACTTCCGCTCGAAAGCAAAATAGAACTTGTTGTACCACACGAAGAAACGCCGTATCAGGGAACGCTTCTTCTTTTTCTCGCCTTTGCGCGACGGCTTCAGCAGCAGGGCGCACAAGGCGGGCGAGAGCGTCAGGGCATTGAAGCCAGATATGACGATGGCCACGGCCAGCGTGAGGGAGAACTGGCGGTAGAAGATGCCCACCGTCCCGTCCATGAAGCCCACGGGCACGAACACGGCCGACATGACCAGCGTGATGGCAATGATGGCGCCGCCAATCTCGCTGATGGCCGCCACCGATGCCTTGTAGGGCGACATCTTGTCGCGATGTATCTTGACATGGACGGCTTCCACCACCACGATGGCATTGTCCACCACGATGCCGATGGCCAGCACCAAGGCAAAGAGCGTGAGCATGTTGATGGAAAAGCCCATCATCTGCATGAAGAAGAAGGTACCTATCAGCGACACAGGCACGGCAATGGCCGGAATCAGCGTGGAGCGGAAATCCTGCAAGAAGATGTACACCACCACAAACACCAGCAGGAAGGCTTCGAGAAGGGTCTTGAGCACCGACTGGATGGAGGCGTCGAGGAAACGGGACACGTCGTAGGCGATGTTATAGTCCATGCCCGGCGCAAAGCTACTCTTCTTGATTTCCTCCATGCGCTGCTTGATGTTCTGGATGACCTCGCGGGCATTGGAGCCGGGACGCTGCTTGATCATGATGGAGGCCGAGGGACTGCCGTCCGTCATGGAAATCATGTTGTAGTCCTCCGAGTCGAACTCAATGTCGGCCACATCCTTCAGGCGCAGCAAGGAACCGTCCGGCATGGCCTTCAGCACTATCTCGCCATACTCTTCCGGAGTGCTGAACTTGCCGGTGTATTGCAACACGTACTGCACCTGCTGGGGCAGCTTGTCCGAGCTGATGCCGGTCTTTCCCGGCGCCGCCTCGATGTTCTGCCTGCGGATGGCATCCGTCACGTCCTGGGGCACCATGTTGTAGGCCGCCAGGCGGGTGGGATTCAGCCAGACACGCATGGCGTAATCGCGGCTGCCCATGATTTCCACCAGGCCCACGCCGTCGATGCGCTTCAGTTCGCGCAGGATGTTGATGTCGGCAAAGTTGTAAACAAACTTCTCGGTATGGGTGCTGTCCGAACTGAACACGTTGAGATACATCAACATGCTGTTCACTTCCTTTTCCGTCACCACGCCGGCGCGGATGACTTCTTCGGGCAACTCGTCGAGCACGGTGGTCACACGGTTTTGCACGTTCACGGCGGCCACGTCCGGGTCAGTGCCCACCTTGAAGTAAATCGTGGTGAGCGACATGCCGTCGTTGGTACAGACGGTGGTCATATAGGTCATGCCGGGCACGCCGTTGATGGCACGCTCCAGCGGGGTGGCCACGGTCTTCGACATGACGTCGGCACTGGCACCCGTATAGCGGGCCGTGACCGTCACGGAAGGCGGCACGATGTCCGGGAACTGCGTGATGGGCAACGACGAGATGGAGAGTGCCCCGAGGCAGACGATGATGACGGACAACACAGCCGAAAGTATCGGCCTTCTGATAAACAACTTGAACATGGCACGGCTTATTTTTTCAGGTTATCCAGCTTCATCTCCTCCCGCATTTCCTGGGCCGAGATGGTGTCGGTCTTTATCTTCATGCCGTCCTTCAACGTCTGCACGCCCTCGTAGACGATGGTGGTGCCCGGCTCGAAATCCTGCGTCACATAATAGTTCTGGTAGCGTTCGATGGGCGTGAAGCTCCTCACCTTGGTGACACTGGCGGAATCGACCACATACACGTAGGTGAAGTCCTGGATCTCGAAAGTGGATTTCTGGGGTATCAGGCTGATGTGGTCCATGCTGGTGAGCATACGGATTTTGCCGGTGACGCCATGCTTGAGCAGACCTTCGGGATTGGGGAAACGCACGCGGAAGGCGATGGAGCCTGTCCCGCGCTCGAAGTCACCCTCCACGGCCTCCTGCACGCCCCGGTAGGGATGGATGCTCCCGTCGGACAGGATCAGTTCGATGTTGTCCAACTGGCGGTTCTTGTCGCCCTGCAACTGGGCGCGGCGCCATTGCAGGTATTCGCTTTCATTTACCTTATAATATGCGAACACCTCCGAGATGTCGCTCACGGTGGTCAGCAGGCTGTTCGGATTCACCAGGCTGCCCACCTTGTAAGGGATGCGGTCAATGTATCCCGTGAAGGGCGCGGTGATGGTGGTATAGGCGTAGTTGGTCTGCGCCAACTGGTAGTTGGCCTTGGCCTGCTCCACCTTCATGCTCACCACTTCCCGCTCCTTCTCCACCTGGTGCAGGCGGATGGGCGAGAAGATTTCCTTCTCCACCAGGCGTCCCACGCGGTCGGCCTCGTAATTGGCCATCTCCAGCTCCACCTGCGCCTGGCGGTAGTTGGCCTCGGCCTCCTTCACGGCTTCGGCATAGTTCTCCGAACTGAGCTTGAACAAGGGTTGCCCCTTCTCCACCAACTGGCCTTCGTCCACCAGCACCTGCTGGACAAAGCCTTCCACTTTGGGTTTGATTTCCACGAACTGCACCGCCTGGATGTCGGCCACATACGAACGTGGAAACTCAATGTCCGTCGGGTTAATGACCACGACCGGAATCGTCTCGCTCTGATGGACGGTTGTCCCGCCCTCTGACTGGCACGAAGCCCCCAAGGCAACGGCCACGAAAGCCCATGCGGCTTTCCTTGCTGAATGTAGCTTCATAAAAAGTCTGATATATTTGTTTGGATTAATTTTATGGATATGCACGTGAAGTCCGTCCCGACAGGGGACAAACGGATGATGGACCTTCTCATTTTACCAGAAGGCCGTCAACTTGCAATGGGGGGATAACTGCTAAATAATCAACAGGCAATGGAGCAGGCACACATCGGAATCCGTATAGGAAAACGTGTCCTGCAACGGAGGGAAATGAACGGGCCGGGAAGGCACCTCCTGCAAGGCGGGGAGAACAGTCCGCAAATAAAAGACAGGACGGCACAAATGAGAATGGCGCAAGACCTGACGGCGATAATCCGGATCCGCCCATTCCTCATAAGCGCCACCGACGGCTTCCTCCTGCCCGGCATCCGAAACCGGAAGGGACTGTCGGCACGCCACAGGCGCAGGGGAAGCATCCAGAAGAGACATCACACTGCCCCCGTATATGTCGAGGTGTATCAGCACCAGCATCAACATACACAGGACGCGCAACGAATGACGCCTGACCTTCACCGGATATTCCGCAGATTTGTCCATTTACACTGGTTTGGAAAAACTTTAATGTCCCAAAAGTACGACAAATCGGCTTATAATTAAAATTAGCGAGGGATATTTGAGGAGTTTTAACAACTAAAAAAGGCAGGCACCCCTCACGGGCACCTGCCTTTCCAACAATCTTTTTTACCAATTAAAAACAAATCCAAATTTACTTCACTGCTTCCAGATAGAGTACGCGGCTGGCGTAGTCATTCTGTTTATGGTAATCCACGATGTGGTTGTAGGGGATTTCCAGTCCGTTGGCCATCAGGTAGGCACCGCTGTAGACCTTGCCTTCGCAGGAGAGGGGCACGTTGTCGATGCGGTTCAGTTCGTGTACCTTGTAGAGCTTGTCGGGGTCGAGGCCGGCCATCACGACACGCGGCAGGTGCTGGTTGACGAAGTGCTCGGTCTTCCACCAATAGAAGACGGCTTTGTCCTTCTCCGGCGTGACGTACATCAGCGAGGCGAGGCCCAGCTTGTCGTAAGGCGACACCAGACGGTAGAGATCGCCCAACTGCACGATGGGACGGATCTGCTTGTACTCGGCGATAGCATTCTTGCACAAGGTCTTCTCCTCGTCCGTCATGTTCTTGGGCTGTATCTCCATGCCCAGGCGACCACTCATGGCCACGTCGATGCGATATTTCAGCGGGATGGTGCGGAAGGTCTGGTGATTGGGCGCGGCGCTGATGTGCGAAGCCATGGCGATGGCGGGGAAGAAGTAGGACGTGCCCCACTGCATGTAGACGCGCTGCAGGGCGTCCGTATCATCGCTCACCCAGAACTCGTCGAACCACGGCAAGATGCCCCAGTTGGCACGGCCGCCACCGCTGGCACATGCCTGGATGGTGAGTTCGGGATACTTGGCGCGGATGCGGTCGCAGACCTTGGCGAAACCGCGGTGATACTCGATGTAGAGGTGGCTCTGCTTGTCGGCAGGCAGGTATTGCGAGCCGTGGTTGGAGATGGGCATGTTGGCATCCCACTTGATGTAGTCAATCTCCGGATACTTGCCCAGCAGGTTGTCCACCACGCCAAAGACGAAGTCCTGCACCTCAGGATTGCTCAAATCCAGCACCAACTGCGTGCCGCCACGTCCCAGGACGGGGTCGCGTTGCGGAGCCTTGATGATCCATTCGGGATGCTGCTCGTAGAGTTCGCTGGTGGTATTGGTCATTTCCGGCTCAATCCAGATGCCGAACTTGATGCCGTGCTTCTTGGCGTCGGCCAGCAGTCCTTCGATGCCTTCAGGCAACTTGCGGGTGTCCACCACCCAGTCGCCCAGCGAGGAGTTGTCCTTGTTGCGCTGGTACTTGCCGCCAAACCAGCCATCGTCCATGACGAACAGTTCGCCACCCATCGCGGCGATGTCCGCCATCATCTGGTCCATGCCTTCCTGGTTGATATCAAAGTAGACACCTTCCCAGCTGTTCAGCAGGATCTTGCGCAACTTGTCGCCATTGGCCAACATATATTTGCGTCCCCAGCGATGGAAGTTGCGACTGGCACCGCTCAGTCCTTCGTCGCTATAGGTCAGGGCCAATTGGGGGGTGACGAACGTCTCGCCTTTCTCCAGGTGATAGGCAGAATTATCCTCGTTGATGCCGGCGAAGAAGTGGTGGTACTCGTCGTCGTGCGTGTCGATGCGCAGCTTGTAATTGCCGCCGTAGCAGAGCGCGGCACCGATGACACGTCCTTGGTTCTCACGCGGCTGTCCGTCCAGCGAAAACATCACTTCGGCATGGTCGGTGTGCGAATTGCGCGCACCGTCCTTGTTCTTGATGACCTTCATGCCAGACACTAGCGGTTCCTGCACCAAGCGACCTTCGTTGGCCCACGAGCCGTGCAGATGGCTCAGCCACACTTCACCGCGACGGATAGGCAAATAGGCGGAAGCAAACTGGTTGAGCGTGACAGGCTTCTTCTCGCCGTTAGTGATCTCGGTCCACGCCTCGATGATATCCACATCGTTATAGGCGCGATAGCATACATTTACATAGAAAGGATAGACTTTGTCCTTGAGGCGGATGACGGTCTCCGTGCCCTTGTCGGTAGTGTTGGTGGCGACGTTCTCCACAGCCATCTGGAGGGTCATGTTGCCATCGGCGTGCTGCACGGACAGGGCGGTCTCGGTGATGCACGTCAGGCCGTACACCGGATAGGCGGCATCAATGCCACGCTCTCCCTCGAAGGTCTTGAGGTCGGCATCGGACAACTTCTGCCCGTAATAGAGGATTCGCAACTCGCCCCCCTCGGGCGCCGACAGCAGCAGCGAGGTCTTTGGGGTGGACACACACACGTTCTGAGCGAACAGCCCCCCGGCAAGGAGGCACAAACCGGCGAGGGTCTGTATTCGTTTCTTCAGGTTCATGGTTTCGTTTGTTTTTAGGTTGATTTTTACTGCGGCAAAGGTAAGGGGTTTATCGCAAACAGAATGACACCATTTTATCAAATTATGGTACATTTCTGATAATCTGCACCGCCATGTTCCCATTTTAGGGAAAAGCAGCCGCCAAAAATCGCCGGAAGCCGCCACAAAAACGCTCAAGGCGTGGAGAAAACTGCATCTCTAGGTTAGAGATGTATATCTTTAGGTTGGATATATATATCTTTAGGCTGGAGATGTATATCTTTAGGCTGGATTTATAGTTTTGTCGCGGGGCAAGGAAGTTTTCCTGCGGGCTTCAGGAAGATTTGTCGCAGGAAATAGGCAAATTTACCTAAAAAACAAAGCGGAGGGAACCATATCCGGACAGCGATTGTTACATTTGCAGCACGAACAATTAAAAGACTATGGATATGAACAAGACAAAGATTACGGCATTAAGCCTCTGCGCCTGCCTCCTCTTGGCGGGCTGCAACTCCTTCAAGAGCATGAACAACACCGCGAAAGGCGGCATCATCGGCGGCGGGTCGGGTGCCACGGCAGGCGCCATCATCGGCGGACTAATCGGCAAAGGCAAGGGAGCAGGCATCGGCGCGGCCATCGGTGCGGCGGTAGGTGCCGGCGCGGGCGTCATCATCGGCAAGAAGATGGATAAGAAAGCGGCAGCGGCTGCCCAAATCGAAGAGGCACAAGTGGAACAAGTGACGGACAACAACGGCCTGCCTGCCGTCAAGGTGACCTTCGGCGACAACGTGCTGTTCGACTTCAACTCCACCGCTCTGAGCAACGAAGCCAAGGCCAGCCTGCGCCAGTTGGCCGAAATCCTGCGCGAGGACACCACAACGGACATTGCCATCATTGGCCATACGGACAAGGCCGGCACGTATGAAGTGAACCTGAAGTTCTCGAAAGAACGTGCCTACAACGTGGAGAACTACCTGCAAGACTGTGGCGTATCGCCCAAGCAGTTCAAGGAAGTGAAGGGCGTGGCCTACGATGAATACGACGAGACCAAGACAGCCGCCGAAAACCGCCGCGTGGAGGTGTACATGTATGCCAGCGAGGAGATGATCCAGGAGGCCGAGGCACAAAGTTAGCGGTTAGTAAGTTAGTGATTAGTGATTAGCGGTTAGTGAGGAACAAAAGAGTCACTAACCGCTATTTTCATGCCTGTTTACTAACCGCTAATCACTTAGTACGCATGTTCGCCTTTATCTCCCAGCTCCTGCGCATCCAGCTTCCGGTTGTTAATGCTGCGCCAGGCATAGATGATATACGCCAGGACGAACGGCACGAGGATAGAGACATACGTCATCACCTTCAGCGTGAAGGGACTGGACGAACTGTTCTCGAGGGTCAACGAGCTTTGCAAGTCGACAGAAGAGGGATAATAGGCGGTGTTATTGTAGCCCGCCAGCAGCAACAGGGCGAGCACCGTCAGCACCGTGCCGATACCTGCCCACCAGATGCCCTTGTCGAAGGCGGGCTTCCACAGCGTGCGGATGATGCCCCAGAGCACACCTGCCACACCGACAAGGAAAAGGATGAGCACAGCAGGCATAGCCAGGAAATTGTGCAGGTACTTATAAGGCTCCATGTAGATTTCGCCCGTATCGGGACGGACTGCAAATCCATCGGCCACCAGCGTGCGTACCACGAAGGCAAGGAAGAAGACGAGGAACAACGCCGTGTTGCCCCACAACGCCCGGCGGCTGCGCGCCACAAGGTCGGCTTCGTCTATATTATTAATGAAATAGAGCGCACCGAGAATGCGGGACAGGAAGAAAACGGCCAGGCCGAGGACAACATTCCAGACATTGCCCAGCGCATCCAGCCCGTGCCAGCCGTTGGCCCAATGGCTGATGACGGGCATGGCTTCGGTCAGGTTGCCCTTGTCCACATAGAAGGCCGAGCCCGTGAAGAACGTAGCCACAGCTCCGCCCAACAGGATGGGCCCCACCACACCGTTCAGGACGAGGAAAGCGCGATACGTCTTCTGCCCCAGCAGGTTGCCCGCTTTGGACTGAAACTCGTAGCTGACGGCCTGGAGTACGAAGGTGAAGAGAATTATCATCCACAGCCAATAGGCACCGCCGAAGCTGGTGCTGTAGAAGAGGGGGAACGAGGCGAAGAATCCGCCGCCAAAAGTGACCAGCGTCGTGAACGTGAATTCCCACTTGCGCCCCGTGCTATTCATGATCAGCCGACGCTGCTGCTCCGTCTTGCCCAGGCAGAACAAGAGCGAGTTGCCCCCCTGCACAAAGAGCAGAAACACCAGAATGGCGCCCAGCAGGGAGACGATGAACCACCAATAGTGTTGAAGAAATGTATAGCTCATAAAGATAATGGTTAATGGTAAATGATTAATTGTTAATCCTCATTGTCAATTGTTAATTCTCGTCGCGTTCCACCCCCTTGCGGATGGCCTTCAGCATGATGCCTATCTCGGCGATGAGCAGGATGGTGAAGAGCAGGAGGAAGAGGAAGAACGTCAGCTGCACGGAGCCGGTATCCAGCTTGGAGATGGCTGCCGAGACGGGCAACATGTCCTGAATGGCCCACGGCTGGCGTCCGCACTCCGCCACTGCCCAACCGGCTTGCCCGGCCAGGTAGCCCAAGGGGATGGTCCAAATGGCCACGAGGTGCATCCAGCGCAGCTTCGAGAGGTCGCGTTTGTAAACAAGGAACAGCACGACAAGGAAGAAGAGGATGAAGTATCCGCCCAATATCACCATGACGCGGAACATATAGAACGTCAGCGGCACGTCGGGCACCAGCTCGTTGGCGTCCTTGATGTAGCCATAGCCAAAGTAAGGCATGTTCTCCTCGAGCGTTTGGCGGGCGATTTGCGCCTCGCTGTCGTTGCCTTCGGCCTTCGCCTGGCGGTAGCAGGCAAAGGCGGTGATGGCGGCTTGTCCGCGGGCTATCTTCTCCTCGGCAGAGAGAGCCGTGGTGCCGTCCTTCAGCGTGTAGCCGCCCTCCAACAGGTCATTGATACCGGGGACGAAGGCATCGGCGTCGCGCTCGCCCAGCAAGGAGAGCATCTTGGGAATCTCGATACGCATCAGGAAGGGGTCCACGCCATCGTCGGGCGTCTGCTTCTGCGGATTCAGGATGCCAAAGGCCACAAGACCCGCCCCCTCCTGTCCGTCATAATAACCCTCCATCGCGGCCAGCTTCATCGGCTGCTTCTGCGCCACCTGGTAGGCCGAACCGTCGCCCGTCCAGGCAGAGAGCACAGCTGCCACCAGGCCGACCCACGCCGCCACCTTGACGCTGGAGAGGGCAAACTGCTTGTCGCGCCGCTTCCACAGGTACCAGCAGCTGACGCCAACCACGAAGATGGCCCCCAGCACCCAGCCCGAGAGGACGGTGTGAAAGAACTTGTTGACCGCCATGGGCGACAAGGCCACGGCCAGGAAGTCGGTCATCTCGTTGCGTGCCGTGTCAGGGTTGAAGGCCATGCCTACGGGATATTGCATCCACGCATTGGCCACGAGGATCCACCACGCGGATATCGTCGCGCCCAGACCCGTCAGCCAGGTGGATGCCAGGTGGAAACCTTTGCTTACCTTGTTCCACCCGAAGAACATGACAGCGATAAACGTCGCCTCCATGAAGAAGGCCAGTATCCCTTCGATGGCCAGCGGCGCGCCGAAGATGTCGCCCACGAACCACGAGTAGTTGCTCCAGTTGGTGCCGAACTCAAACTCCAGGATCAGTCCCGTGGCCACGCCTATGGCAAAGTTGATGCCGAAGAGTTTCATCCAGAAGCGGGCCGTGCGGCGCCAGAAGTCGTTGCCCGTCCGGTAGTAAATGGTCTCCATCAGGCCCATGATAACCGCCAGGCCCAGCGTCAGCGGCACGAAAATCCAGTGATAGATGGCCGTCAGGGCAAACTGCGCCCGCGACCAGTCGATCAATGAAGTGTCAATGTGTTCTACCATGTGAATCAGTTTTTTAGTGATAAATAATAGGGATGTCGTCGTTGCATCAGTCATTGGGGAGCCATGCGCTCTATCAGTTCCCGGCTGACATACTCTTCCTCGCCCTGCCCGCCGGATGCCTCGCGGAGGAAATCCGGGAAGAAGAACAGGCGCAGCACCACAAAGAGGATGAAAAGCTTGAGCAGGATGATGGCCCACAGCACGCGCCCCCACGTCATGGCCCGGAAGCCGTCGCGGTAGAAACGCCAAATGTTTGTCACGGTTCGTATCATAGGACACAAATATAGGGCGCATCGGACAAACTGCCAAAAGAAAAGCAGGCAAAATGCGTCCGTCGGCTGAAAAAAGCGATTGGGCGACGAAATCCGGTCCTACTTCCATCCTTTTTGCCGGAAAAGCGGAAACGTGCGTACTTTGCAACGCGAAACAGCAGAAAACCGATTAACATAGTAAAACGAAGCAATGAAACAGGTAAGAAGATGGATGGCCGCCGCATGCCTCATCCTGGGCTGCAACGCCCTGGGCGCACAGGAGACGGCACCGACGGCACAAGGAGACAGCCTGCCCGAGCGATGGGACCTCGAGACGTGCATAAACTACGCCCTGGAGCACAACATCAGCATACGCAGGAACCGCATCAGTGCACAAAGCTCGGCGGAAGACGTGAAGATGGCCAAGGCCGAATGGCTGCCGGCACTGAGCGGAAGCGTCAGCCAGCGCATCGTGAACAGGCCGAACACCAATAACGGCATCATCATCAGCGGAGACAACATCACCACCAGCCAGAGCGCAACCTCCTACAACGGCAGCTACGGACTGGACGCGAACTGGACCCTCTTCAACGGCGGGAGCCGCGTCAACGGCATACGGCAGCAGAAGCTCAACGAGCGTATCGCCCGGCTGGCCGTCAACGAGAGCGAGAACAGCATCCAGGAGAGCCTGATGCAACTGTACGTGCAGATTCTCTACGCGGACGAGGCGGTGAAGGTGAACGAGCAGACGCTCGAAGTGAGCCGCGCCACGTGCGAGCGCGGACGGCAACTGATGGAGGCCGGAAGCCTGAGCCGGGCCGACCTGGCACAGCTCGAAGCGCAGGTGAGCAACGACAACTACCAGCTGGTCACCGCGCAGGCTACCCTCCAGGACTACCGCCTGCAACTGAAGCAACTGCTGGAGCTGGACGGCGCGTACGAGATGGTGCTAGACCTGCCCGAGCTGGATGACAAGTCGGTGCTCGGCCCCTTGCCCCTGACGGACGACGTGTATCGCGCCGCCCTCGCCCTGAGGCCGGAGATTGAATCGGGCAAGCTGGACATAGAGGCCGCCGACCTGGGCATCAAGGTGGCCCGCGCAGGCTATATGCCCACACTCAGCGTGACGGCCGGAATCGGAAGCACGAACGCCAACGGCAACGACTTTACCTTCTCGGAACAGATCAAGCAGAACTGGAACAACTCCCTGGGTGTCACGCTCAGCATCCCCCTGTTCGACCGGAAACAGACCAAGACGGCGGTGAACAAGGCCAAGCTACAGAAGCAGACCAGCCAACTGGACCTGCTGGACAGCCAAAAGGAGCTGTACCGCACCATCGAGAGTTACCGCCTGGACGCGGTCAGCGCGCAGCAGCAATACCTCGCGGCCCGCGAGCAAGTGAAGAGCGCCCAGGCCAGCTACGACCTGGTGAGCGAGCAGTTCAACGCCGGGATGAAAAACACCGTGGACCTGCTGACGGAGAAGAACAACCTGCTCAGCGCCCAGCAAGCCCAACTACAGGCGAAGTACATGGCCCTGCTCAACGCCGGACTGCTGCGCTTCTACGGTGGAGAACCCCTCAGTTTGAAATGACATATATAATATAAGGTATAAACAGACAACTATGAACAAGAAAAGAATCATCCTAATTGCCGCTGCCATCGTCGTCGTGGCGGGCGCCGTCGTCTGGGCGTTGGCAGGCGGAACGAAGAAGCAGGAGGTGAAGTACGAGACGGCAACGGTGTCGCGACAGGACATCTCGAACTTTGTCACCGCCACGGGAACCATCGAACCCGTCACCGAAGTGGAGGTGGGCACGCAGGTCAGCGGCATCATCGACAAAATCTATGTGGACTACAACACGGTCGTGAAGCAGGGACAACTCATCGCCGAGATGGACAAAGTGACCCTCGAGAGCGACCTGGCCTCGGCGCAGGCCACGTATGACGGCGCCAAGGCGGAGTATGAATACCAAGAGAGCCTCTTCCGGCGCAACCAGGGGCTGCATGACAAGCAGCTGATTAGCGACACGGACTACGAACAGAGCCGGTATGACTACCTCCGTGCGAAGAGCAGCTTCGACAGCAGCCGCGCCGCGCTGGAGAAGGCAGAGCGCAACCTCTCCTACGCTACCATCACCGCGCCCATCGACGGGGTGGTCATCAGCAAGGACGTGGAGGAAGGGCAGACCGTGGCCTCGGGCTTCGAGACGCCCACACTGTTCACCATCGCCGCCGACCTGACGCAGATGCAGGTGGTGGCCGACGTGGACGAGGCGGACATAGGCGGCGTGGAGGAAGGCCAGCGTGTGGAGTTCACCGTGGATGCCTACCCGGGACAGACGTTCACGGGCGAGGTGACGCAGGTGCGCCTGGGCGAATCGAGCGACGGTTCGAGCACGTCCACATCGAGCAGCACGGTGGTCACCTACGAGGTGGTAATCAGTGCGCCCAACCCCGATTTGAAGCTGAAACCGCGCCTCACGGCAAACATCACCATCTACACGCTGGACAAGCGCGGAGTGCTCAGCGTCCCCACCCGCGCACTGCGCTTCAACCCCGTGACACCCATCGTGGGCAAGAATGCCGTGATAGCCGACTGCGAGGGCGAACATAAGCTGTGGACGCGCGAAGGCAACACGTTCACCGCCCACCCGGTACAGACGGGCATCTCGAACGGGACGTATACCGAAATCCTCGGCGGCGTGGACGAGGGCACCACGGTCATAGCCGATGCCGAATTCGGGGGCACCGCCGCGCCCGCCGCAGCGCAGGGGGATATAGAGCGCAGCCCGTTCGCACCCGGACCGCCCGACCGCAACAAGGACAAAGAGAAGAAAGAATGACCCCGCCGCATGACGGCATAAACCACATACAATACCGATGAAAACGGCCACGTATGCCCGTTGAAAACGGCACGTATGCCCGTTAAAAACGGCACGTGTGGCAGTTTTAACGACCACGTATGGCAGTTTTAACCGCCACGTGTGGCAGTTTTAACGACCATATAGGGCGACTTCAGCCGCCCAGCGTGGCATTTACGACGAAAAAGACAAGTAATTGAAAACGAGAAGTATATGAGCAAGACCGTAATCGAACTGCATGACATCCGCCGCGACTTCCTGGTGGGAGACGAGACGGTGCATGCCCTGCGCGGCGTGTCGTTCGCGATAGAAGAGGGCGAGTTCGTGACCATCATGGGCACGAGTGGCTCGGGCAAATCGACCCTGCTGAATACCTTGGGCTGCCTCGACACGCCTACCAGCGGGGAGTATCTGCTGGACGGCATCAGCGTAAGGACGATGTCGAAGGCACAGCGTGCCGTGCTGCGCAACCGCAAGATCGGGTTCGTATTCCAAAACTACAACCTGCTGCCCAAGACGACTGCCGTGGAGAACGTGGAACTGCCGCTGATGTACAACCCCAGCGTGAGCGCGGCCGAGCGGCACCGACGCGCCGTGGACGCCCTCGTGGCCGTGGGGCTGGGCGACCGCTTGGAGCATAAGTCCAACCAAATGTCCGGCGGACAGATGCAACGTGTGGCCATCGCACGCGCGTTGGTGAACAATCCAGCCGTCATCCTGGCGGACGAAGCGACGGGCAACTTGGACACGCGCACCTCCTTCGAGATCCTTGTCCTCTTCCAGCAGTTGCACCGCGAGGGGCGCACCATCATCTTCGTGACGCACAACCCTGACATCGCGCAATACAGCAGCAGGAACATCCGCCTGCGCGACGGGCACGTCATCGAGGACAAGCGTAACCCCCAAATCCTCTCTGCGGCCGAGGCGCTGGCGGCATTGCCCCGGAATATAGACGACTAACTTAGCGGTTAGTGGATAGTGATTAGTGGTTGGTATGCGCGATATGGACAATGGGCTAATTACGTATTACGCATCACTAAACGCTGACCACAGCCACTAATCACTCATCACTAATCACTCATCACTAACCAACAATGAACGGAACAAACCTCTTCAAGATAGCCCTGCGCGCCCTGGCTAACAATAAGATGCGCGCCTTTCTCACGATGCTGGGCATCATCATCGGCGTGGCATCGGTCATAACGATGCTTGCCATCGGCCAAGGGTCGAAGCGCAGCATACAAGCGCAGATCAGCGAGATGGGATCGAATATCATCATGATACACCCCGGTGGGGAGCGGCGTGGCGGCGTGCGTATGGATCCCAGCGAGATGCAGACGCTGAAGCTGACGGACTACGAGGCGTTGCGCGACGAGACGAACTTCCTTGCCGCCGTCAGCCCTAACGTCAGTAGCAGCGGACAGCTCATCGCCGGCAACAACAACTATCCCAGCAGCATCAGCGGCGTGGGGACGGAATACCTGGACATCCGCCAGCTGTCGGTGGAGCAAGGGGAGATGTTCACCGAGGCCGATATCCAGGTGTCGGCCAAAGTGTGCGTGGTGGGACAGACCATAGTGGACAACCTCTTCCCCGGCGGGGAGGACCCGATAGGCAAAATCATCCGGTTCAACCAGGTGCCGTTTCGCGTGGTGGGCGTGCTCAAGGCCAAGGGCTACAACTCCATGGGCATGGACCAGGACGACATCGTGCTGGCTCCCTACATCACCGTGATGAAGCGCCTGCTGGCACAGACCTACCTGGAGGGCATCTTCGCATCCGCCCTCAGCGAGGACATGACGGACTATGCCACGGACGAGGTCACCACCCTGCTCCGCCGCAACCACAAGCTCCAGGCCGACGAGGCGGACGACTTCACGATACGCTCGCAGCAGGAACTCAGCACGATGCTCAATAGCACCACCGACCTGATGACGACGCTGCTGGCCTGCATCGCGGGCATCTCGCTCGTGGTGGGCGGCATCGGCATCATGAATATCATGTACGTCTCCGTCACGGAGCGTACGCGCGAGATAGGCTTGCGCATGTCGGTCGGCGCACGGGGCATTGACATCCTCGCCCAGTTCCTCATTGAGGCGATACTCATCAGCATCACGGGCGGGTTGATAGGCGTCGTGGTGGGCTGCGGGGCGTCGTTCGTGGTGAAGAACGTGGCGCATTGGCCCATCTACATCCAGGCTTGGAGCGTCTTCCTGTCCTTTGCCGTCTGCACCGTGACGGGCGTGTTCTTCGGCTGGTATCCGGCCAAGAAGGCGGCACAGCTTGACCCAATTGAAGCCATAAGGTATGAATGACGGGAAAAATGCGTATCTTTGCCGCATGAAGCATACCACCAGACACCAGCACTATGCCGAGGTGCTCATCCACGTCATCGGATGGGGCATTGTCTTCGGCTTCCCCGTGCTGATGATGAACCGCAGTGGGTTCACCTTCACATGGACGGACTACCTGCGCCACGGGGTGGTCGTGCCGCTGTCGTTCCTCGTGGTGTTCTACGTCAACTACTTCCTGCTGATTCCCCGGTTGCTGTTCGCGGGGCGGATGCGTGCCTATATTATATATAATGTGTTGCTGGTGGCGGCGATGCTGCTGGGCGACCACTTCTGGCAAGAGTGGACGTTCCGTCCGGTCATGCCTCCCGGCGGACATCACATCGGGCCTCCGCGATGGCTCGTCATGGCTCGCGATGCCTTTTCCATGGTACTCACTGCGGGCCTGAGCGCAGCCATACGCCTAAGCCGACGGTGGGTGCAGAACGAGGAAGCGCGTCGCGAGGCGGAACGGAGCCGTGCGGAGGCCGAACTGACCAACTTGCGCAACCAGCTCAACCCGCACTTCCTGCTGAACACGCTGAACAACATCTACGCCCTCATCGCGTTCGACGCGGACAAGGCACAGGTGGCGGTGCAGGAGCTGAGCCGTCTGCTGCGCTACGTCCTCTATGAGAATCAGCAACGGACCGTCGGCCTGGACCGGGAGCTCGACTTTGTCCGCAATTACATCGAATTGATGCGTATCCGGCTGGCTGCCCACGTGCGGGTGGAGACGCAGTTTGACGTCCCCGCCGACAGCCGGACGCAGATAGCGCCGCTCATCTTCATCTCGCTCATCGAGAACGCATTCAAGCACGGCATCTCGCCGACCGAGCCGAGCTTCATCCGCATCCGGTTCAGCGAGGACGAGGGAGAGATTTGCTGCGACATCACCAACAGCTACCACCCCAAGACCGGGGCGGACAAGAGCGGGAGCGGCATCGGGCTGGAACAGGTGCAGAAGCGGCTGGAACTGGCCTACCCCGGGCGTTACACGTGGCAGCGGGGCGTCAGCAGCGACCAGAAGGAGTATCATTCGCGATTAACCATACAAACGAAGGAGGAGACATGACGTGCGTGATTGTAGATGACGAACCGTTGGCGCTGGATCTGCTGGAAAGCTACGTCCGCAAGACGCCGTTCCTGGAGCTGGCAGGCAAGTACTCCAGCGCCGTGCAGGCACTCAGGGAACTGTCCGACCGTGGGGCGGACCTGATGTTCCTCGACATACAGATGCCCGAGCTGAGCGGGCTGGAATTCTCGAAGATGTTGCCGCCGGACACGCGCATCATCTTCACCACCGCTTTCGACCAATACGCGCTCGACGGCTACAAGGTCAATGCCTTGGACTATCTCTTGAAGCCTATCTCTTACGTGGATTTCCTTCGCGCCGCCGACAAGGCGCTGCATTGGTACGAACGTACGCGCCCCGATGCGCCCCGCGACGAAGAGATAGACAGCATCTTCGTCAAGAGCGAATACAAGCTGGTGCAGGTGGAGCTGCGCCGCATCCTCTACGTCGAGGGCTTGAAGGACTATGTCAAAATCTACGAGGAGGACAATCCCAAGCCTATCCTCTCGTTGATGAGCCTCAAGGTGATGGAAGACTTGCTGCCCGCGTCGCAGTTCATGCGCGTACACCGCTCGTACATCGTCCGCAAGGACAAGATACGCATCATCGACCGTGGGCGCATCGTCTTCGGCAAGGCGTACATCCCCATCAGCGACAGTTACAAGCCAGCCTTTCAAGAATACCTGGACCGACGGAGCTGAATGCCGGCGGGACCTGTACCATTATCCGATACACCTTATATAATATGTATATGACAAGAAGAACATTATCCGGGCTGCTGCTCGTCGCTGCAGCCCTGCTCTGCGCCACCGACGCGCAGGCACAGTCGTTGAAAGACCTTTTCAACAAAGAGAATATCGAGAAAGTAGTGAATGCCGTGACCGACAAGAACACGGCGAGCATGGAAGGCACGTGGACCTATACCGGCTCGGCGCTCGCCTTCGAGTCGGACAACCTGCTGCAACAGGCGGGTGGCGCCGTGGCCGCGTCGGCGGTGGAAAAGAAGTTGGACGACTTCCTCCAGCGGATAGGTATCCAGTCCGGCCAGATGAGCTTCACGTTCGCGGCGGACAGCACCTTCCAGACCACCATCAAGGGAAAGACGATGAAAGGGACCTATTCCTACGACCAAAGCACCAAGAAGGCGCAACTGAAGTTCAGCAAGCTGCTGAACATCAACACCACGGTGAACTGCACGTCGCAACAGATGGAGCTGCTCTTCCCCTCGGATCGCCTGCTGGACCTGCTGACGTTCCTGGCCAGCAAGAGCAACAATGCCACCTTGCAGTCCATCGGTTCGCTGGCCGAGGGCTATGACGGCATGATGCTGGGCTTCACGCTGGAGAAATAACCCTGAAAACAAACGCAGATGACACCGCCCACGGACAGCGTTTCCGTCGGGCCGCGTCATCTGCGTCCATATCCGGTGATGTCCCCTTCAAGGGGAAGCGTGCATCACCAGAAGCGGTTCTTGGCGGGATTATACTCGAAACCTACCGTCTTGAGCTTCCGCACAATGTCATCCTTTTCCACGTTCAGATCCTCGCAGAGCGCGTCCAGCGAAGGATAAGAATCACGCAATTTCATGTTGATGAAGCTGTAGAGCATCATCGGTTCTTCCGGCAAATTCATTTTCTCAATCTTTTATTTCATAAAAACTAATACCGCTGCAAAAGTAGGGAATTGCCCGATAGGGTGGATTGACCTAAGTCAAATTCGGGTGCAGACTACCCCAGTGTGCGCTGACGGACAATCACATAGATAACGATAGGCGCGCCTATGAGCGGCGTGACGGCATTGAGAGGTATCAATCCCGCCCCGCCGGGCAAGACGCAAGCCAGGTTGCACGCCAGGGCTACCACCGCACCGGCCAGCATCGTCGCGGGCAGCAGCAAGCGGTGATTGGCCGTCGGCAGCAGCAGGCGGGCGATATGGGGCACGGCCAAGTCGATGAAGAGGACAGGGCCGCAGAATGCCGTGGTCACCGCCGTCAGCACACCTACCACCACCAGCAGCACGTGGCGCACGCGACGCACCCGCACGCCCAGATTCTCGGCATAACGCTCGCCCAAAAGCAAAGCATTGAGTGGCTTGACCAGCAGCAAGGCACCTGCCAATCCCGCCAGCACGACTGCCGCAAACGCGGGCATCTGCCTCAACGACACTCCGCCGAAGTGCCCCATCCCCCACACCATATAGGATTGCACGCCCTCGGCCGTGGACATGAAGTTGAGCAACGACACCACGGACGACACCAAGTAGCCCACCATCAGGCCGATGATGAGCAGCATCACGTTGCTCCGCACCACGGTGGAGAAAAACAGGATGAGCGCCATCACCGCCAAGGCTCCCGCAAAAGCTCCCGCCAGTACGGAGAAGAAGCCGGACAAGCTGAAGGCTCCCGCCGAGAGGGTTCCCCCCAGCAACAGCATCACCACCGCCACGCCCAGCCCCGCACCGGAGTTGACACCCAATATGGAGACGCCCGCCAACGGATTGCGGAAGGCCGTCTGCAACAATAGCCCGCACGCCGCCAGCGCACTGCCCGCCAGCATCGCCGTCAATGCCTGGGGCAGACGCGCCTCCCAAACGATGTAGCGCCAACTCGCACGCCCGGTATCCTCCCCCAACAGGATGCGGAACACCTCATCCGCAGGAATGGACACCGAGCCAACGAGCAGATTGGCCACGAAAAGCAGCACAATCAGCACGCCCAGCAGGAGGATATGTCGGCCGGTCTTGTTCATTTACAGTCTCGCTATTCTTCCAGTTTGCAAAAGTAGCGCAATCCGCCCAAATCCTTCACATCGGGATGGAAAATCTGTATCAGGTCGGCCAGCAGGAAGTCCGGACGGAAAGGCGTCTCCTCAAAGAAGCTCACGCGGGCGGCATTGCAGCCATAGATATTGCGCTGCTTGAACGCCTTGAATTCGGCATAGCCCGCATACTCGGCACGGAGGTCGGCATAAGTCAGGTTGCGGTCGCGGTTGTACTTGATGAGCCAGACGTCGGCATCGCCCGCCCGGTCCAGCACGCTCTCGAATGACAGGGCCAGTGCCCCGCTGGTAGGCTCGTCGGCAAACACATAACGGCCGCACGCATCGGCATAAAGCCGCCCCATCGGGCTACGCCCGCCCGACACGTACCACACAGGGCCATACTTCGTGTCGCTCAGCACGGAAAGCGAAGTGGACGAAAGCTGTGCCCGGTGCTTCAGCCGCCGGTAGTTCGCCTCCACCGCAGCGAACAGGCTGTCCGCCTGTCTCTCTACGCCAAACAGCAGCCCGTAGAAGCGCATCCACTCGGCACGGCCCAGGGCAGAAGTCTCCAGATAGTCGGCACATTCTACAATCGGAATGCCCAACTCCTCAATGCGTCCATACCCGTTGCTGTCCTGATAGGGCGACAGGAGGATGGCATCGGGATGCAGCTCGATGATGCGCTCCACGTCGGGATTGTTTCCACTGCCGCAATCCGCCAGCTTGCCCGCCTCGTGTGCCCGGCGGATGAAAGGCAGGTGAATGTAGGCCAAGTCGCACACCCCGCCGATGACATCGGCCGCGCCCAGCTCGCCCAACAGGCTGCAATGCACGGACGAATAGACCAATGCACGCGACAACGGCGTGCGCACCACGGTACCCTGCGGCAACTGTCCGGGCAAGGGCTTGTCCCGAGACACCAGCACGTAGGTGTGCAACGTCCGCAGCGTGTCCCACGGATTGCGCAAAGTGGCCACCGTATAATCGGGATATTGCACCACTGTGAGGTTCTCGGCATGGCGCAACTCCAGGGTGTCCCCCCCGTCCGATGCCAAAACGGCTTTGCCCCTTCCGCCGCAAGCGACGAGGAACAAAGCCCAACCTAACATTATAAATAAACAATAACGATATCGCATCGCGTGTATTTAGTCCAGAATCAACATATTGACCGCACCCACGCCCACATCGTAGCGGCGTTGCACATATCCCTCGGCATCATACTCATACACATAGCTGGGCAGGGAGTAGGCATTGGCCGGGTCGTCCACATACGACGCGATGAAGATGTGCCCGTCCGCAGGGTTGACCACGATGCCGGCCGGATTGTCCACCACATTAGATGTAAAGCCGTTGACGCTCTCTACGACGGGGATGAACGCCTCGTCCAGGACGCTGTTGTCCGTGGCGTTGTAGGAGATGTACCGGTTGTCCTCGGGGCTTCCATACTGGTTGTATATCGTGTAGAGCGTATTGCCGGAGAGGCACATCAGTGTGACAGGTACCGCCAAATCCGTAGCCGTGCCGGTAGCTGTGTCGATAACCCAAAGCGAGGTGGGATTGTCCATGTAGTCGCCCATACAGCCAACGAAGAGCTTGCCGGAAACAGTGTGAGCCACCAGCTTGGTGGGGTTCATGCCGACGGCTATCTTCTCTTCCTCCGTGAAGTCGCTCAGGCGGACTTTGGAGACGCTCTTGCCATTGACATAACCGCTTTCATAGTTCAAACCGTCGGAGTTGGCCACATAGAGGTAGTCGCCCACAACGGCCATTTCCTCAGGATTGGGGCCGACCTTCACCGTGTTGTCTATCGTGTAGGTGGCGGGATTGATGCGCGACACGTAGCCGTCCTGCATGGAGACGTACACATACTCACCGTCCGTGACGATGTCGCGCGGTCCTTTTCCCTGGGCGGTTGTAGGTAGGATTTGCGCAATGCTCTCGACTGTGTGCTTGTCCACCACTTCTACGGTGTTCGAGCCGAATACAGCGATGTACAGCTGATCGCCCAACACCACGCCGTCCTGCACCGTCGAGCCCAGTTCGCGCCCATTGACCAGCGTGAAGACATCATTCTTATAGGCAGCACCAGCCGGATCGATAAACGTCAACGAGCCGTTGATGCTGTAGCCTTCGTTGCCATTATTGAACACATAGACGCCTTGCTCGGCGCGGAAGGCATCGTCATCACTGCCACCGCCGCCGGGATTCTCGTCATCGTCACAGGCACTGAACAACACGACGGGCAAGGCCAAAGCCCACGCCCAAGACTTGAAATACTGTTTCACTTTCATAATGTTTATGTTTTTGAGTTTATTAGTTTTTAAGTTATGAGTTCATGAGTTCTTGGGTTACCTGATTCATGACCTAAAGAGCTCAAAGCCTTACATTCACCGTCAGCTTGTACGAGCGTCCCGGCATAGGATAGCTCTTGACGATGCTGTATTGCTTGTTGCCCAGATTCTGCACATCGGCCCGTAGCGAGAAGTCCGTCTTCTTCCAGCGGAACGAACGATAGACGGCCACGCCGAATTCCACATAGCCGGGCAAACGGTTGGACGCGATATTCTGCACCGTGCTGTACCGCTCACTGTTGCCGGTGGCATGGAAAGAAAGGTTGACATACGGATTTTCCCAAGCCAGGGAGAAGGCGCCGGAATGCCGGGGCGTATAGGGTATCTGGTCTTCATAATACACCGAAGCGGGGTCGGTCTTGTCCATTGCACGCTGATAGGTGTAATTCAGCGAAGCCAGCAGGCGGTGCTTGCGTGACAGGCGAAGAGCGGCCTCGCCATGCACATCGGCTCCCCAAATGTCCACACGTCCCAGATTGACCGTTGTCCAAAAGAACATATTATAAGGGATGGGCACGATTTTGTCCTCCACATAATTATAATAGCCGTCCGCCGACACCACCAGCGACTCCAGCCAGGAAGCCCCGGACAACCCGTAGGTCAACCCCACATTGAATTGCCGGGCAATCTCAGGCTTCACGTCGCGGCTTCCCCAGCGGTCGAAATAGTTCTCGGTGAAGGTGGCCACGCGGAAGATGTCCTTGTAGGAAGCCCGAAGGCGGAAGTCGGCTGCCTCCCAAGGCTGCCATGACAGGGAGAACGAGGGGGAAAGCCGGCGGGCGTCGCGAGCCGCCTCTCCGCCCCTGGCCTCGTTCTGGTAGATGGAGCCGAGCAACAGGGCGGTCAGCGTCAGGCGTGGTGTGCGATAACGGGCCGAGAGCGCCTGCAACACCGTATGCCGACGGGGCTTAACGCCGGAGGTTGCGCCAGACGTGAGGTTGCCGAACGCATAGTCGGCGGCATAGGAGAAAGCCCACCGCTCCCACGGGGTATAGAGCAAGGCCGCCGAAGCATAGTACTCGCGCTGGTAATAGCGGTTGTCCATCGCCCCACCGGGGTATTCGTTGCCCTGGTCGTGATAGTAGGAATAGGCCCAGTTGAACTTGCCGTTCAGTTGCAGGGACAGGTGGTTGTCCCAATAGGTGCGATAGTGCAGTTGCGCGAAGAGGTTGCGTTCAGTCAGCTCCTCCTCGCTGCTGTTGTTGTAGAGAATCACTGGGCCGGGCAGTTCGCGGAAGGAATCGTAATAATAGACCTTCCCGTTCAGCTCCGAACGCCGGGAGGGACGGGCATAGAGATTCCACTCCCCTCGCCAGGTCTCAATATAGTTGTTCTCCCGCCGCTCTTGGGTCTGGTATCGTCCGTTGACCAGCGTGAAGGGATAGCGGTTGTCCGCCCGCATATAGTCGCCAAAGACGGACATGGACAGCCGGTCGCCGAGCCGCTGGTCATAGCGCAGGGAGGGATTAGCCAGGCCAAACGAACCTGTTTTCACCCCGGCGCGAAGGTGCCAGTCGCGCCCGGAGAAGTCCGGCGCCAAGGTCTGCAAGCGTATGGTCGCAGCCGAGGCCACGGTGCGGGCGGGCAGGAAGATGTCGTCATTGTCGCCTACGGACAGGGACAAGGCGGACACATTGTCCAGCGAAAAGCGCGAGAAGTCCGTCTGCCCGCTCTGGCAGTCGGTCAGCACAATGCCGTCGTAGGCCACCGCCGTATGCTGGGCACCCAGGCTGCGCACGGACACTGTCTTCATGCCCCCAGCCCCGCCATAATCCTTGACGTTCACCCCAGAGAAGCGGCGCAGGGCATCGGCCACGTCCGTTACTCCTTGCTGGTCGAACTGCGCGCGCGCCAGCTGCTGGAAGGGCGAAGTAGCTGTGGCCTCGCGCGTGGCGTAGGCCGCACTGACCACCACCTCGTCCAAGGTATGGGCGTCGCGCACCACGCTATCCTCCGGCATCGTCTGCGCCGGTACGGACGAATAGGCTGCCATGCCCAAGAGAGCAGTGCAACACCACCGCGCCCACGTCATTCTGCTCATAAGCGATCCAAGACTGTCGTTTTCTATGAAACTAATGTGTTGCCAACCGCTTTCCTCGAGCGGATGGGTTTTGACTTTGCCTTGCAGGTCTTCTGACTCGCTCCCAAGGTGCGTCGCCTTCCCGTCCTCCCTGCATGGAGGGAGGACAGTGGCTTGCAAAAGATTCTCTTGACACACCCTTTTGCGGAAGCTCACAGCAGCGGGACTGTCCGGGATTTACACCCGATTCCCTTTTCATCCGACGGCCCGGACGGACCGATGCGGAACAAGACGAGGCAAAGGTAAGGCTTTTCTACGAACGGCGCAAGGCTTTCCCTCATTTTTTGCGCCCGGACCTATTTCAAAAGACATCTTTTTCAACGCAGATAACCACCTGATAACCACGCCTCAGGCGCAGGCTTGGGTAAGCACGGACGCAAGCCCGCCCAAGCACGGGCAGCGGCACGGGTAAGCACGGACACCTATATCGCCGCCCGAGGAAAAGCGAAAAGACGGATTTTTGGTACTCCAGAGATTAGGCATTTTCACCGAAAAACCTTACTTTTGTACACCTAAATCCAACAGAAACCCGAATGAAGAGATTTTTAACCTTCTTATATGCAACGACTTGCCTGGTCGTATCTGCCGCCGCGCAAGCCCGCTTCACCTCGAACACCCAGGAACACCGCCTCGGACAAATCGAGTGGAAACACCCGGTCACGGCGGAATTTGTCATCACCAACACGGGCGACCGCCCGCTGGTGATGAGCGAAGTGGAGCCCGACTGCGCCTGCGCCGTTGCCCAATGGACACAAACGCCCATCGCCCCGGGCGGGAAAGGGACGGTGAGCGTGACGTTCGATGCCGAAGCACTGGGACACTTCTACAAATCAGTGGCCGTCATCACCAATGCCGAGCCACACGTGGTCTACCTGAGCCTCAGCGGCGAGGTGGTGCAGGAAATCAAGGACTTCAGCCGGACACACCCCTACCTCATCGGCGACATCCGGCTGGACCAGGAAACCTTGGACTTCCCCGACGCGCACCGCGGCGAACATCCCGTCCTGCAATTGGGCGTGGCCAACCTCTCCGCCCTGCCCTACGAGCCGGTACTGATGCACCTGCCCCCCTACCTCTCCGCCGAAGCCCAACCCGGCGTGTTGCAACCCGGCGAGAAAGGCACCATCACCCTGACTCTGGACACGGAGCGGCTGACCGACCTGGGCTTGACGCAGACGTCGGTCTACCTCTCCCGCTTCTCCGGCGACAAGGTGGGCGAAGACAACGAGCTGCCCCTCTCGGCCATCCTTCTGCCCGACTTCTCCGGCCTGACTGCCACGGAACGGGCCAATGCACCCGTCGTCAGCCTCTCTGCCGACCGGATTGACCTGAGCAGCACCTTGGCCCACAAACGCAAAGCCAAAGCCGACGTGACCCTGACCAACACAGGACGGTCGCCCCTGCACATCAACCAGTTGCAAGTGTTTCACCCGGCCGTTGGCGTGCAGCTGAAGAAGAGCGTGCTGCAACCCGGCGAATCGACCCGCCTGCGCATCACTGTCACCAAGCGAGGCATCGGCCGACACCGCCGCCACCTGCGTGTGCTGATGATCACCAACGACCCGGCGCGCCCGAAAGTGGAAATCAATATCACCGCCGCCCATAAACAGTAAGTTTTTAAGTTTTTGAATTTATGAGTTGACGTTAAAACTATTACTTATAAACTTCCAAACTCAAAACCCAAGGACTTAAAAACTAAAAAACTTATAAACTAAAAAACTCAAACCATGCTTCATCCCGAAAACAACGACACCTACAAAGGCCTCACCGTCAACGCAGGCATCGAGCAGCCCTCGTCCGTCAATCCCTACCTGAGGCATCGGCATAAAAAACGCGAGCTCTCCGTGGCCGACTATGTGGACGGCATCGTACGGGGCGACGTCACCATCCTCAGCCGTGCCGTGACACTGGTAGAAAGCATCCTGCCCGAACACCAAGCTATAGCCCAGGAAGTGATCGAAAAGTGCTTGCCCTACTCGGGAGCCTCCATTCGCGTAGGCATCAGCGGCGTGCCCGGCGCAGGCAAGAGCACAAGCATCGACGTCTTCGGCCTGCACGTGCTGGAGCAGCATGGCGGCAAGCTGGCCGTGCTTGCCATCGACCCCAGCAGCGAGCGCAGCAAGGGCAGCATCTTGGGCGACAAGACACGCATGGAGCGGCTGGCCGTGCACCCCAAGTCGTTCATACGCCCCAGCCCCTCGGCCGGTTCACTGGGCGGCGTGGCACGCAAAACGAGAGAGACCATCGTCCTATGCGAAGCGGCAGGCTTCGACAAGATATTCGTAGAGACCGTGGGCGTAGGCCAGAGCGAGACGGCTGTGCACAGCATGGTGGATTTCTTCCTGCTCATCCAGTTGGCAGGCACAGGCGACGAGCTGCAAGGCATCAAGCGCGGCATCATGGAAATGGCCGACGGCATCGTCATCAACAAGGCCGACGGCGACAACCTGGAGCGCGCACGGCTGGCAGCCAACCAATTCCGCAACGCCCTGCACCTGTTTCCGGCGCCAGAAAGCGGATGGACGCCCCGCGTGCTGACCTACTCGGGCTTCTACAACCTGGGCGTGAAGGAGATATGGGACATGATTTACGAGTACATCGACTTTGTGAAGGCCAACGGCTACTTCGACTACCGGCGCAACGAACAGAGCAAATATTGGATGTACGAGACCATCAACGAGCACCTGCGCGACAGCTTCTACCACAACCCGCGTATCGAAGCCCTGCTGGGCGAGAAGGAAGCCCGCGTGCTGCAAGGCGACCTGACCTCGTTCGTAGCGGCCAAACAACTGCTGGATACCTACTTCGACGAACTGAAAAAGTGATAACCATGGAAATACCCGCCAACTACATCAAACACATCGAAATACACGGCCTGTGGCACCGCTACGACATCGCCTGGGACCTCCGTCCGGACGTCAACATCCTGGCGGGCATCAACGGCGTAGGCAAGACTACCATCCTCAACCGCTCCGTAGGCTACCTGGAGCAGACCACGGGCGAGGTAAAGAGCGAGGAGAAGAATGGCGTGCGCGTCTGCTTCGACCGGCCCGATGCCACCTACATCCCCTACGATGTCATCCGCAGCTACGACCGCCCCTTGGTGATGGGCGACTTCACCGCCCGCATGGCCGACCCCGAGGTCCGTTCCGAATTGGACTGGCAACTCTACCTGCTGCAACGCCGCTACCTGGACTATCAGGTCAACGTGGGCAACCGGATGATCGAACTGCTGAGCGGCACGGACGAACAGCGCGCCCAAGCTCCCGCCCTATCCGAACCGAAACGACACTTCCAGGACCTGATAGACGGCCTCTTTGCCTACACGGGCAAGAAGATAGACCGCAAGAGCAACGACATCGTCTTCCTGCAAGGCGACGAACGCCTCTCACCCTACAAGCTCTCGTCAGGCGAGAAGCAGATGCTGGTCATCCTGCTGACAGTGCTCGTGCGCGATGGCAGCCACTGCGTCCTCTTCATGGACGAGCCGGAGGCATCGCTCCACGTGGACTGGCAACAGAAGCTCATCGGCATGATACGCCAACTCAACCCCAACCTGCAACTCATCCTGACCACACACTCGCCCGCCGTCATCATGGAGGGCTGGTTGGACGCCGTCACCGAGGTGAGCGAGATTGCCACAGCCTTGTAATCCCCGCGCCTATGTCTACCCTGCGACACAACCTGACCTCGGCCTACCTGGACGCCGCCCGCCGCCTATCACCCAAGAAGCAACGCCGCCGCATCGTGGCCTACGTGGAGAGCTATGACGACGTGGCCTTCTGGCGCACACTGCTCAGCGAGTTCGAAGACGACACGCGCTATTTCCAGGTGATGCTCCCCTCGTCCACCAGCCTGGCCAAAGGCAAGAAAATGGTGCTGATGAACACGCTGAACACCGATGAGCTGGGCCACAGCCTCATCGCCTGCGTGGATAGCGACTACGACTTCTTGCTGCAAGGCGCCACGCACACCTCGCGCAAAATCAACAACAGCCCCTACATCTTCCAGACCTACGGCTACGCCATCGAAAGCTTCCAATGCTACGCCGAGAGCCTCCACGAAGTCTGCGTGCAAGCCACGCTGAACGACCGCAGCATCGTGGATCTGCCCGCCTTCCTACGGCGATATTCGCAGATTGCCTACCCGCTCTTCCTGTGGAATATCTGGTTCTACCGCCGGCGGGACACAGACACCTTCCCCATGTACGACTTCAACGCCTGTACCCGCCTGGAGGATTTCAACCTGAAACACCCCTACAGCTGCCTGGACAAGATGCACGAGACGGTAAACGCCAAACTGGCCGAGCTGCGCGAACTGTATCCCCAATACATCCCGAAGGTAAAAGCCCTCGGACAGGAACTGACCGCACTGGGTCTGACGCCGGACACCACCTATCTCTATATACAAGGCCACCACCTGATGGATGGCGTCGTGCTGCGACTGCTCACACCCATCTGCACCCAGCTGCGCCGCGAGCGCGAACAGGAAATCAAACGCCTGGCCGAGCACAGTGCCCAGTTCCACAACGAACTGACGGGTTATGAGAACAGCCAGGTCGCCGTCCAACTGATGCTGAAGAAAAACAGCAACTACAAGGAACTCTATCTGTATCAATGGATTAAAGAAGACCTGCAACGCTTCTTGGACGAGCATCCCACCGAGATACCTATATAGGCTGCGCCGAGATACCTATCTCGGCGGGATTGAGATACCTATCTCGACGAGCTTGAGATACCTATCTCGACAGGGCAGAGATACCTATCTCGACGAGCTTGAGATACCTATCTCGACAGGACAGAGATACCTATCTCGACAGAATGAAGAAAACATGGACTAAAAAACAGAAAAATATATGGAAACACTGAACATCATCAAACGCCTGCTCATATCCTGGGGCATAGCCCCGGACACCGCCGACACGCTGGACCACTTCATCGCCTTCGTCCTGCTGGTGCTCATCGCCCTGGCCGCCGACCAGATTTGCCGGCGCATCGTGCTCCAAGCCGTGGCGCAGCTGGTGAAGAAGACCAAGGCCACGTGGGACGACATCGTGTTCGACCACAAGGTGATGGTGCGCCTCAGCCACATCGTCGTGCCCCTCATTGTTTACCTCTTCGTCCCCGTGGCCTTTGCCGACACGGCGCAAACTACGGTGGACATCATCCAGCGCATCTGCATGGTGTTCATCATCCTCTCCCTGCTCTCCTTCGGCCATGCCTTCATGGGAGCAGTATATACCGTCTACAGCGAGACGGGACGCTACCGCAACCGACCGCTGAAAGGCATGGTACAGACGGTACAGGTGCTCATCTGGCTGGTAGGCGCCATCGTCATCATCGGCGAACTGACCGGGCAAAATCCCCTCAACCTGCTGGCTAGCCTGGGTGCCATGTCGGCCGTGCTGATGCTGGTGTTCAAAGACACCATCATGGGCTTCGTCAGCGGCATACAGCTGTCTGCCAACAACATGCTGAAGGTGGGCGACTGGATCAAGATGCCCAAATACGGCGTGGACGGCACGGTGACGGAAGTGACCCTCAACACGGTGAAAGTGCGCAACTGGGACAACACCGTAGCCACCCTGCCCCCCTACTTGCTGGTAAGCGATTCGTTCGAGAACTGGAACGCCATGCGCGAGAGCGGCGGACGGCGCATCAAGCGAAGCATCAACATCGACCTGCACAGCGTTCGCTTCTGCACGCCGGAAATGCTGGCCAAATACCGGAAAATGCCCCTGCTGAAAGACTTCTTCGAGAATGCCCATCCCGACCCGCTGACTAATCTGGGCGTGCTGCGTGCCTACCTCGTGGCCTACCTGCGCTCGCTGCCCGTGGTGAACACCGACCTGCACTGCATGGTGCGCCAACTGCAGCCCACGGAGCACGGCATCCCGCTGGAGTTGTACTTCTTCTCGCGCATCAAGGACTGGGTACCCTACGAAGGCGTGCAGTCCGACGTGTTTGACTATGTGCTGGCCATCGTGCCGGAGTTCGACCTGCGGATTTACCAGACCCCCTCGGGCGACGACATCCAAGCCCTCATCGGAAACGGAAATCAACGATGACCATCTCGCTGTCCGTCCCTATACGGAAAGGCGGCCCCCACAATCCCAAGCCCGACGACACATAGACCTGCGTCCGCCCCCAGCGGTCATAACCGTGATCCTGCTTATACACCGCCCCGGTGACCCAGTTCATCGGCCAGACCTGCCCGGCATGTGTATGCCCGCACAACTCGAAGTCGGCACCGGCATCAGCTACCTGCTGCAACTCTTCGTCATAAGGCTGATGATCCAGCACCAGGATGGGACGCGACGGGTCTGCCCGCCCGATGAGGTCGGCAGGCTTCAGGCGACGTCGGTTGCTGCGGTCGTCGCGGCCCACTATCTGCACGCCACCAGGCAACGTGACGATGCTGTCCCGCAACAAGCGGATGGGCGTATGCCGGATAAACTCCTCGCTCTCGCGGATGCCGCTGATAAACTCGTGATTGCCCGGTACCATGTAGATGCCCATCGGGGCGTGCAGTCCGCGCAAGGCATCCTGCATCCGCTCCTGCCACAACGGCTTGACGGACATATCTATCAGGTCGCCCGCTATCAGCACCACATCTGGCCGGGCACTGTTGATCATCCGCACATAGTCCTCCAGCACGCGGCGGTTGTTGCCATAGCCCAGGTGCACATCGTTGACAAGCACCGCGCGCAGCTGCTTCGGCCCATCCACCGCCTTGTCGATGTCCACCTGCAACGTGCGCACGGCAGGATGCCGGTAGTGCCAGTTGCCATAGGCCAGCAACAAAGCCGTCAGTCCCACGCAAATGCCAAAGAGATGAGGAATATGCACCCCAAAGAGGCGGGGCAACTGTCCCAACGTCAGCAGCAACGTCAGGTAGAGCAGGGCGACGAGCCACCCCATGCTGACTTGATAGACCCAATGCCCCATAAACGGTGTCAGGTGACGCCCACGCAAGGCCATGAAGAAGACAAAGGAAAGCGCCAAGACCCAGAACCCGATGCCGAAGGCCACGCGCACAACCATCGGACAGCCTTGGAGGGCTACATGCCCGTTATAATACACCCACCCGTTGGCGCCCAAGTAGATGACCAATGCAATAAGAATGAACCACATATTCGTCTCTATAAATCTTGTTTTGCGGGCGCAATATTAACAATAATGCGGCGAACCGCAAAATTAGAGGCTGCATCGTTCACGTCTTTTCCCTAATTTTCCTTACTTTTGCGGCACATCAGCCGAAGCTTTGCCGCGCTCGGGCGCAGGCTCCTCCGCCCGTGCTTCCTCGAGCCTCCGCCCGTGCTCGGAGGAGCAGCTAAGCAGACGCCCCGTAAAACCCTATAAATCATGCACAAAATCAACAAGAAATATCCCATCACCATCGGCCTGCTGCTGGCCGTGGCCGCCCTGGCCCTGATCTTCCTGCCCAAACAGACGGCAGGCGACATGCTGGACGAAGTGCAGCTGACAGACTCTACCGAGGTAAAAGAGATTGTATATAGATATGGTATACCGACGGATGATTACGACGTGGACTATGGCATCGTGAAGCAGGGACAGAACCTGTCCTACATCCTGGCCGACCACGGCTTGTCCCACCAGCAGGTGCACCGCGTCAACGAGAAGGCCACCGGCGTCTTCGACGTGCGCAAGATCCGCGCGGGACAGGCCTACGCCGTCTTCACCACCCGCGACAGCGTGCCGCAGACTGCCTTCTTGGTCTATGAGGAAGACCCCAAAGCCTACGTGGTCTTCGACCTGCGGGGCGACTGCTCTGTGCGCCGGGGTGAGAATCCCTCGGAGTGGCGGCAGAAGGAAGTGAAAGGCCGGGTGGAATCCTCCCTCTGGGTAGCCATGCAGAACGAAGAGACCTCGCCGCTACTGGCGATGGTGCTGTCCAACATCTACGGCTGGTCCATCGACTTCTTCGACCTGAAGAAGGCTGATGAGTTCCGCGTCATCTATGAGCAGGAGTACGTGGACGGCAAGAGTCTGGACAACTTCCACGTGCTGGCCGCCGCCTTCCGTCACTCGGATAGTACCTACTATGCCATCCCCTTCACGCAGGACAACGAGGAACTGTATTATAATGAGAAAGGCAACAGCCTGGAAGGTGCTTTTCTGAAGGCTCCGCTGGACTTCTACCGCATCTCGTCACGCTTCTCTAACGCCCGTTTCCACCCCGTCTTGAAGCGTTACCGCGCCCACCACGGCGTGGACTATGCCGCCCCGACTGGTACGCCCGTCTATGCCGTGGGCAACGGACGGGTCATCGCCAAGGCCTACCAGCGTGGAGGTGCGGGCAATTACCTGAAGATTAAGCACAACGGGGTTTACACCACTACCTACATGCACCTCTCCCGCTTCGCCAAAGGCATCCAAGTCGGTTCGGAGGTAAAGCAGAAGCAGGTCATCGGCTACGTCGGCTCCACGGGTCTCTCCACGGGACCCCATTTGGACTTCCGCGTGTACGAGAACGGCAAGCCTATCAATCCCCTCACCATCAAGTCGCAGCCCAAGAAACCCATCAGCGCGCAGAACCGAGCGGCGTTCACGATGCTGTGCGACTCGGTCGTGCAACGGTTGGAAAACCTCTGACAAAACACGGCAAACGGACACCCTCACGCCATTGGTCGGCATTTTTGCGGCGTTGGTCGATTCATGCCTCGCTAGAATGCAGTATTTTTCACATTCTTGCGTCTTTTATAAAAAAGACTGCTATGAACTTGAATTGCGCCTTATTGCACACCGATGCCCAAATGCTCGAGAAACTACAAGGTTTCATCGGAAACATCCCATTCCTGATCCTATGCGGAAGCTATACGGATCCGCTGGCTGCATTGAAAGAATACTATGTGTCGAAAGTTGATGTCTATGTGGTAGGCCTGTCTGCCACATCGACGGGAGAAATCGGCGGGATGGACTTCTGCCGGCTATTGTCCTCGTACACCCGGGTCATCTTTGTGGCAGACACGGAACGCTTTGCCGCCGACTGCTTCCGATTGGATGCCTTGGATTACCTGACGGGCGACTTCAGTTTCTCCACGTTTTTCCAGGCGGCCAACAAGGCTATGCGCTGGTTCACCTTAAAAGAAGGAAATGTTGCCTCAGCTTGCCTCGGCCATGAAGCAAACGCACCGGAAAAAGTGATTTACCTGCGTTCAGACAACCGCATCCTGCGCCTACGCTTGGACGAAATCAACTACATTGAAAGCTGCGGCGACTACGTGAAGATTTATTGCCGCAACGAACCTCGCCCCTACATGAGCCTATGCACCATGAAGTGCATGGAAGAGCGGCTGCCCGAAACCGACTTCGTGCGCATCCACCGTTCCTACATCGTCCGCAAGCGGGCCATGGATGCCATCGCCTCCAACACGGTCAGCATTGATTCCCGGGAAATCCCCATAGGTGATGCAACCCGCTATGGGCTTCTTGCCTAAATACAGCAATTCCGTCTCAATGCCGTTTGCCTGCAAGGTGGTTTCCACTTCGTGCAGGGCGGTATAGGTGCAGCCCGTTTGATTCGGGCTGCCATTAATCAACAATAC
>JAHLFO010000145.1 GCA_018883785.1 Candidatus Bacteroides intestinipullorum | reverse complement strand
CTATTATATATATAATATATATTATATATATAATAAGCTATATAAGCTTGGGGGGGAGGACGTGAGGGGGATTGAGGGTAATTGAGATTTGAGACAATTGAGATTGAGACGCGGGCATACCTGCCTGTATGCCGGTGTGTTTTTTAGGCACGCCTAAAATGCCTGTGACGGGCCATGCCTTTTCACCCGTCGCCCGAAGAGCGAAAACAGGCAAAAGTGCAAGGAGACATGCGGAGATACGAATTTTTTCGTACCTTTGCGTTTAGGATTGTCTGCATACGGGCATGCAGCTTAGCAAAAAAGACAAAAAACAATGAAAGCAATTGTAAAATACAGAGGCGGGAAAACCCAAGAGATACCCCACTTATTGGGATATATCCCCCGATTTGAGGGGCGTTATATCGAACCTTTTCTGGGGGGCGGGGCTCTTTTTTTCTACTTGGAGCCGCGACAAGCCATCATCAACGACATCAATGCCCCCCTGATGAATTTCTACAAAGGCATCCGCGACGATTACGAGACTGTTAAACGCGAGTTGGCCGCCCTGGAGCAAATTTATGCCTCCAACAGGGCCGATTTCGATGCACTGAAGCGCAGGCACCCCGGCGAGCACGTGGAGGACAAGAACGAAACCTTGTATTACGCCATTCGCGACATGTTCAACGGGAAAGCTGTCAAACGATATTCGGATGCCGCCATCTACTATTTCATCAACAAGACGGCCTACTCGGGCATGATTCGCTACAACGCCAACGGCGAATTCAACGTGCCGTTCGGGCGTTACCGCCATCTGAACACAGGCAACGTGACGCTTTCGCACTCGCTCCTGCTCCGCAGGACACAACTCTTCAACGACGACTACAAACGCATCTTCGACAGGGCTCAAACGGACGACTTCATGTTTCTCGACCCGCCGTATGACTGCACTTTTTCCGACTACGGCAATGAGGAATATCGCAACGGCTTCGACGAAGCCGACCATCGCCGCCTGGCTGAGGATTTCCGCAACCTGCCTTGCCGTGCCCTGATGGTGATAGGACTCACCTCCCTGACAAAGGAACTTTACAGCCGCTACATAGTGAGCGAATATGACAAGCAATACGCCGTGAACATACGCAACCGCTTCAAAGCTGCCGCCCGCCACATCATCGTGGCCAATTACCGCAAAGACACGGCCAAGCCGGTTGCCATCCCCTACGGCAAAGCCCCTGAGATAGCCCAACTGATGTTGTTTGAAAAAGCTGAACCTTATGGCAAGTTTGAACAATAGGCGCACGCTGTTCGCCACCACCTCGCCGCGCACCCCGTCGCTAATGCTGTCCGACATCCAGCTGCTGGCGGAGCACTTCAGCGGCCAACCATGGAACAAAGCCACCCAGGAAGCATTCACGGAGCTGCTTTACCGCCAGGACGCGGACAAGGGGAAAAGGCTTCTTTCCGGCTACAAGGACCTCGTGGCCAGGGATCGCATCAATCGCAGTCCCAAGAAGTTCGGCTTCGTCAGGCTCACGCCGGCAGTCGAGCTGACACCTGCGGGGCGCCTTTGGCTCGACGCACCCCGTAAGGCCGAAATCCTGCTGCGGCAACTGCTGAAATACCAACTTCCCTCCCCCTACCACACGCAGGCGCGGGGCGAAGTCCGCTTCTGCGTCAAACCCTACCTGGAGTTGTTCAGGCTGATACGCCACCTGGGATTCATCACGTTTGACGAGATGATGGCTTTCGGCCTCCGGCTGACCGACTATCATCGGTTCGACCACATCGTCAGCCTGATAGAGGACTTTCGCCGGGCGAAATCAGCCCGCCGGGGTTCCTACAAACAATTCTTCGGCGAAACCCTGCGGACCACCCTCTTGGAAATCTATGCCGAAGAAATCGGCCAAGGCAAGACACACACGCGCGAAACACGCGATACCTCGCTGGAAAAGTTCTTGCAAACGAAGAAGAACAACCTGCGGGACTATGCGGACGCCATCTTCCGCCACCTGCGCGGCACGGAGATGGTCAACCTGTCGCAGAGCGGACATTCAATCTCCATCGCCCCGGAGAAGCGTGCGGAAGTGGATTATTTCCTGGCCACTACGGACAGAGAGCCCTGCCTTGTGGACGACCTGGAGGCCTACGTGACCTACCTGGGCAATTCGGAACTGCCTCGCCTGCTGACGGACGACCGCGAACGCCTCGTGCAAATCATCCAAACCGAATTTCCCGGCCAAAAATTGAGGCCTGACATGGATATTCACACGCTGAAAAACCTGCTAGCCGACAAGCGTGAAGCACGCAAGACGCAAATCGTGAGCGAACAAGTGAGGAGCCTCAAGAACCGGGAGCAATATGACGACATCGTGGAGAAGTTTCAAGGCATCAAGACCATGTCGTACTATGACAACCCGCTGATGCTTGAGTGGAATGCCTGGCGTGCCATGACCATGCTGGACGGAGGAGACATCCGGGCCAACTTGGCGTGGGACGACAACGGCTTGCCCCTGTCTGCCGCAGCAGGCAACATGGCGGACATCGTGTGCGACTACGGCACGTTCGGCCTCACCGTGGAGCTGACCCTGGCCACAGGCCAACGCCAGTTTGCCATGGAAAGCGAACCCGTCCCCCGCCACCTTGGCCGCTACAAGGAGCAGACGGGCAAACAGGCCTACGGACTGTTCATCGCCCCCAAGGTGAACGAAGCCACCGTGGCCTTCTTCTTCGGCCTACACAAGACACCGATAGACTTCTATGGCGGGGAGACCATCATCGTCCCCCTGGAGCTGGAAGTCTTCGAGAAGATGCTGGCCGATGCCTGCCGGGCGGATTATGTCCCTTCGCCCGCCCATGTGGAGAAATTCTTCCTACGCGCCATCCGCCTGGCGGACGAGGCGACGGGCAAGGACGGCTGGAGGATATGGCATGCTCAAGTGACCGACCTGGCAAGAGACTGGCTGCAAACAACCTGAAAACAACAAATTTCACATAAAACCAAGTAACAGACATGAAACCTTTGTACACCTACTTCCCATTCTTCCACCGTGATAACCGGGAAACGAGACCGGACGCACACACAGGCGGCCACAACGACGCAGGCGATGCCCCCACGCCGAGGGAGCTTGCGCTGGAAGACGAAGTCAGCGGATTGAAGAAAGAGAACCTCCGGCTGAAGGCAGCCATCGAGTGCCTCAGACAGCCGGGGGAAGCCTCGCACGAAAAACCGGATAAGCCCGGCGGACACATCGAGCGCCTGCCCCTGGCTGCCTTTATCGAATATGCCGAGGAGCTGCCCGCCGAGCAAAACAGAAATGCCCTGGCCATCAAGACCATGCTCCTCGACTTGTTCAACGGGAAAATCAGCGAGGAAGAGCGGGGGCGCATCCGACAACTGGGACGCAAGCCCCAACCCGTGGCAACCATCAACAACATCAACGGCCCCCTGAACGACATCCACCACAACGACCACGTAAAAGCCGGCTTATAATGAATACAAGGACAGAAAAAGAAGAAGAAGAAAGCAAGGAGGAAGGACGCTTCGACGCGGGCGTGACCTTCAACGGCGCCGTGACCTTCCACGGCCCCATGTTCGACATCCACGACAACCAGCACGTGGAGACACACGTGCACTATGCGCATCCGGGCGGCACCGCCCACCTCGTCACCCCCTCGGAGCAACGCCTCAAGGAAGCCCTGGAGCGGCTGCTGGCGGCCACGGACAAGGACGGCAAGCGCATCTTCGCGCAGCAATACCAATGGTATGCCGTGTGGAAGGTGCTGCAAGAATACCAATGCCCGAAGAATTTCCAGGCTTTTGCCGAAACCATGCAGGAGTTGCTGGGCACGACCGACCCGCCCTGCAAGGCCGAATCCTTCCGAAAAATGGGCAACGACGTGCCTGGCGCAGCCGCCAACCTGGCCTACTGGGAAGCGCACAAAAACAAGGCTGAAGGTCAGTTCAAGCAACTCATCCGTGTGGCGCTGACGCTGAAGTCTCTGCTTGCGCAAGGATAGCACCTTTTCCCAAATCTTTTCCCAATTTCCCAAACGTCATCCCCCACGAGGCAAAGGCTTCGCGGGGGATTTTTTTGCCCCTACCTTTGCCTCCGTCGAGGCGGACAAACCATCCCCGCCCGACCCATTGACCCATGAAGAAAATCTTGAAAGTCCTCGCGCAAGGCGAACCCTTCGCCGTGCAGAGCCAGAAGGCCGAAGGCGGCCAGCTGATGAAGTGCAACATCGTCCTGCAGGAGCTGGGCGGCAAGTACGAGAACGCCTACACGGCCACGATGCTGGGCGACCTCGCTTGCTGCAAGTTCTATCCCGGCGAACTGGTGTACGCCGTGCTGCGCTTCCAGGTGAGAGAGTACAACGGACAAATGTTTCAGGATATCTTGGCGACCGACCTTGTGAAAATGAACAATTGAAAATTGAACATCTTAAGAGAAAATCAATAACCCGGGCGAAGTGAGGCAAGGAGTCTCCGGAGAGCAATGCGGCCGCGTTTCTCGCTTCCTTGCTCATAAAGCTTTGAAAAAAATGAATAAAAAAATCTTTATCGAAAATGTCTACATGGACACACAGACGGCCTACATGGCCAACGGCGACATCAACATTTATCCCTGTGCCTGGGAGGCGGACAAGGCGCCCGTCACCGCGGACGGCACGGCCTCCTTCAAGGGGCGCATCCGCGTGGAGGAGGACGGACGCACACGGGTCATCCCCTACCGCATCGGCTCGCAAGGCCCGCGCTACATCCCGCTGTTCGAGACCGACCACTGCCAGGTGATGATGACGCAGGGCGGCAAGCTCATCGAACGCTGGAGCTTCAAACCCGCCATGACCGCGGACGAGATACTCAGCGCACGCACCCTCGAGGGGATGAAGGTGAGCGGTTTCTACCAGAGCCGGAGGACGGAGACGAGGTGGTGAGCAGGAATTTAATTTAGCGGTTAGCGGTTAGTGATTAGTATACTGCTGATGAACACGCTAACCCCTAACCACTAACCGCTAATCACTAACCACTAAGCACTAACCACTAAGCATTAATCACTGCTAACTTTTCATTTTAACAACCAAGGAAATATGGACAACAACAATAACCAACCGACTTTTACCTGCATCGGACGGAGCCACGGCGCCCCCGTCCTCCCGGCCTCCCGCACGGAGTGGGAGGCTATGCGAAACCAACCCTGGCTGGCGGAGATGTGCCGCCGCATCGAGGCGGGCGACGAAAAACTGAAACACCGCCTGCCCGTGTGGACGCCCCACTGCGCCGCCTTCAGGAACAACCACCGCGCCGCTGCCGACGCAAAATTGCCGCTGCCACGGCTGATGCTCGACTTTGACGAGAAAGGCCATTCGGCGGAAATCCTCGCCCGCGCGCTCGAACTGCAAAAGGCCGGACGCTGGGAGATATTATTGGTGGAGGAAAGCGTCCGCCGCGGCACGCACGTCCTCATCCGCCTGCCGCAGGGCATGACCCCGCAGGAGGCGCAGGCGGGCTTCTCCGCCGACGTGGGCTTCCAAGCGGACGGCGCGCTGAAGGACGTAAGCAGGTGCATCTACATGGTGCCGGGCGACCACACACTGTATGTGGACGAGGAAGGGCTGTTTAATTTTAATGAAGAATCTTCTGGAAATGAAGAATTAAGAATGAAGAATGAAGAATCTTCGGGAAATGAAGAATTAAGAATTAAGAATGAAGAATTGGCCGCTTCCAACGAAAATTCTTCATTCTCCCGCGAAGCGGGCATTCTTCATTCTTCATTAAATTGTTCTTCATTAAATCCCGTTTCTTCATTAAAATTCAAGGGCATCCCTTACTCGGAAATCATCCGCCAATGGTTCGCGTTGGCGGGCGGCGAACCCGCGCCGGGCGAGCGCAACACCAAGCTGCACCGCCTGGCCTACCACCTGCGCCACATCACGGACAACGACGAGGGGCTTTTGCTGAAAATCATGCCCCGCTACGGCCTCACGGAGGAGGAAATGAAGAACCTCATCCACTCCGCCTGCACGGCCGCGTGGTGCGGGATGCCACGGATGATGCAAAAAGCGGTTGGAAATGAAGAAGTAAGAATGAAGACTGAAGAATGGGCCGCTTCCAACGAAAATTCTTCATTTTGTCCCGAAGGGACTATTCTTCATTCTTCATTAAATTGTTCTTCATCAGAAGAGCCTCCCGCGATGCCCCCCGTCCTGCCCCCGTTGATTGCCCTGCTCGTGAGCCGCACGCCGGACATCTACAAGCCCGCCGTGGCGCACGCCGTGTTCCCCCCGCTGGCGGCGCACCTGCATCGCGTGCGCTTCCGCTACATCGACAACGTGGAGCACGAGGCCACGCTGATGAACGTGCTGATGGCGGGCACCGGCGCGGGCAAGGATTGCATCTCCGAGCCTATCAACCGCATCATGGCGGACATCCGCGAGCGCGACGCGAAGAACCTGGAGCGCGAACGCCAATGGAAGCAGGAGGTCAACTCCAAGGGCGCCAACAAGGACAAGCGCCAACGCCCGGGGGGACTGATCATCCAGGAGATCGACGCGGACATGACCAACCCGGCCTTCGTCATGCGCACCGCCGAGGCGGACGGGCACTTCCTCTACACGAAGTTGAACGAGATCGACCAGTTTGACGCGCTCAAAGGGAGCGGGCGAGGAGGCCAGCAATTCCAGATTATGTGCCTCAGCTTCGACCCGGGCAACCGCTACGGGCAGACGCGCGTGGGGGCGCAGAGCGTGACGGAAAAGGTTACTGTCCGCTTCAATTGGAATGCCGCCACGACCATCCTTAAAGGCAAACGGTATTTCTCCAAGGTATTGACGGACGGGCCCATATCCCGCATCAACTTCTGCACCATCCCCGAGCGCGAGATCGGCGCGGACATGCCCGTCTACGGCACGTATGATGCCGCGTTTGACGAGGAATTGAAGCCGTATATCGAACGCCTGGTGCGCGCCACGGGGCTGGTGGAGTGCCCCGAAGCCTACGAGTTGGCCAAAAAGCTGCGTGAAGAGAACGCTGAATTTTCGCGCCTCTCGCAGAGCCGGGTGTACGAGAACCTCTCCTTCCGCGCCAACGTCATCGCCTACCTGAAGGCGTGCGTGCTCTACGTGGCGCAGGGCTGCACGTGGGACCAGACGCTGGAGGACTTCGTGCGCTGGTCGCTGGAGTATGACCTGTGGTGCAAGATGGAGTTCTTCGGCGAGGCCATCGGGCAGGCCATGACCTTGCCTCCGGCCCAATCCAACAAACCCGGCCCACGCAACC
>JAHLFO010000144.1 GCA_018883785.1 Candidatus Bacteroides intestinipullorum | reverse complement strand
GCCCTGGGGATGGATGGCGTGCTCCTGACGCGCAACTCCTGCGACCCGCTGAACCGCCGGGCGGTGCGCGTGTCGATGGGCTCGGTGTTTCTCGTGCCGTGGACGTGGCTGGACGGCCCTCTGACGCGCCTCCACGACTTCGGTTTCCGCACGGCGGCCATGGCACTGACCGACCAATCCCTCCCGCTGGATGCCCCCGCATTGAAGCAAGAAGCCCGTCTCGCCCTCGTGATGGGTACCGAGGGGGACGGGCTGCCTAAGGAAACCATTGCCAAGGCCGACTATGTGGTGCGCATCCCGATGGCGCACGGCGTGGATTCGCTCAACGTGGCGGCGGCATCGGCCGTGGCATTTTGGGAATTGAGGGCGAGGGAACAGACCTGCCGTCGTTAACGGGGGATGCCTTCGATGGCGACCTTCATCACTCCGTCCGCCTTGCTCTCGAAGAGTCGGTAGGCCTCCTCAATCTTGTCCAACGGATAGCGGTGCGTGATGAGCGGCGTAGTGTCAATGCGCCCCTCGGCAATGAGGTGGAGAATCTCGGCGCCATCGCATCCGTCCACACCGCCCGTCTTGAACGTGAGGTTCTTGCCGTACATATCGGGCAGAGGAAGCACCTGCGGGCGGTCATAAAGCGCCACCACGGTGACCGTGGCATTAGGGCGGGCACACTCCCACGCCAGGCGGAAAGTATCGTCGGCTCCCGCTACTTCCAGCACCACATCGGCTCCACCGTGGTCGGAATGCGTGCGGACAAACTCCGCACAAGCCTCCGGCTCTGTCAAGAGCACATCGGGATAATGATGACGGATGAAGGCGCAGCGTTCGGCCGACTTCTCACAGACGATGATCCTCCGGGGTTGCTTCAGCATCACGCAGAGCAGCGTGCAGATGCCCGTTGGCCCGGCACCGATGATGAGCACGGTGTCCTCCGGCGTAATGTCCGAAATACGTGCTGCCCAGAAACCCGTAGCGAGGATGTCGCCCACGAAGAGAGCCTGCTCGTCCGTTACCCCATCAGGGATGCGGTCAAGACCCTGGTCAGCATGGGGCACACGGACATACTCGGCCTGTCCGCCGTCGATGCGGCATCCCAAGGCCCAGCCTCCGTCGGGGGCAGTGCAATTGTTCACATAACCATGGCGGCAAAAGAAACATTCCCCGCAAAAAGTCTCCACATTCACGGTGACGCGGTCGCCGGGATGCACATGGGTAACCGCTGCACCCACCTCTTCGACCACGCCCACCATCTCGTGGCCTACGGTAATGCCTGGCACGGCGCGGGGCACGCTACCGTGCTTGATGTGCAGGTCGCTGGTGCAGATGCTGCCCAGCGTGACGCGGACGATAGCATCGCGCTCGTCCCTCAATACAGGCTTCGGCTTGTCCAGGAGCCGAAATTCGCCTTGCTTGATATACGTATATGCTAACATAAGTGATATGAGTTAATGGTTCATGGATTCAGTCCTCCCCGCACCGTCATATTATGTTGTAACAACCGTCGCGTTACACTGTAACAACCGCCATGTTACACTGTAACAACCGCCGTGTTACACTGTAACAGCCGCCGTGTTACCTCTTCGAGCCGTATGAGGATATATAAGAGACTACATGCAGGACAACTATGCCCCAAAACGGTACAAACCGGGCAGGAGATAAAAACAAGCGAGGGTGTGTCGTAATGACAGAATGATAGGTCATCTCTATTTTGACACACCCTCACAGGGAATAGGAAGCAGACGTATGCTGTCCCTTATTTCTTTTTGTAATTATCCAAGCCCGTCTCGAGGAAATCCACATACTTGGCGATGTCCTCGTCGTAGGAATAAGACTTGTTCAGCGGGTTGCCCTCGTTGTCGATGAGGACATAGAAGGGCTGGGCATTGGCACCGAACTTGACGCGCTGCAGGTAGCTCCACTTATCGCCCACGGTACGCAGGGTGCGTTCCTTGCCGTTCTCCATCACTTGGATGGGCGCAGGCAGGGGCGTCTTCTCGTCTACATAGAGGGTGATGAGAACATAATCGTTGTTGATGAGGTCACTCACTTTCGGATCGGTCCACACAGCCAACTCCATCTTGCGGCAATTGACACATCCGTAACCGGTGAAGTCCAGCATCACGGGTTTGCCCTGTTGGCGAGCATAGGCCATGCCGGCATCGAAATCGGTGTATTTGGCGTGTACCTCGTCGGCATAGAGGTTGAAGTCCTGCGTCTGGAGGGGCGGCGCAAAAGCGCTCACGGCCTTCAGCGGGGCACCCCAGAGACCGGGCACCATGTAGACGGCAAATGCCAGTGAAGCCAAAGCCAGGAAGAAGCGCGGCACGCTGACCTTACTCTCCTCGTCATCGTGCGGGAACTTGATTTTGCCCAACAGATAGAAGCCCAGCAAGGCAAAGAGCACAATCCAGATGGCGAGGAAAGTCTCACGGTCGAGAATATGCCAGCCGTAGGCCAGGTCGGCCACAGAGAGGAATTTCAAGGCAAAAGCCAGCTCGATGAAGCCCAGCACCACCTTGATGACGTTCATCCAGCCGCCCGACCGGGGCATGGACTTCAACCACGAGGGGAAGAGGGCGAAGAGCGTGAAAGGCAAGGCCAAGGCCAAGGCGAAGCCGAACATGCCGATGGCAGGCCCCACGATGCTGCCCGTAGTAGACACCTCCACCAACAAGAAGCCAATGATGGGACCCGTGCAGGAGAAGCTGACCAGCGACAGCGTAAAGGCCATCAGGAAGATGCTGATGAGGCCCGTGGTCTGCTCGGCCTTGCTGTCCACCGCATTGCTCCACTTCGAAGGGAGCGTAATCTCAAACGCACCGAAAAAGGAAGCGGCAAACACCACTAACAAGAGGCAGAAGAAGATGTTGAAGATGGCATTGGTAGAAAGAGCATTCAACGCACTGGCACCAAACAGGGCAGTGATAATCAAGCCCAAAGCCACATAAATGACGATGATGGCCGCGCCATAAGTACAAGCGTCCCGGATGCCCTTCTTCTTATCCTTGGTGCGCTTCAGGAAAAAGCTGACCGTCATGGGAATGATGGGCCATACGCACGGAGTAAACAACGCCAACAAGCCACCCACGAAGCCCATACCGAAGACATAAATCCAAGACAAATCCCGCTGGGACACCGTCTCGCCAAACGAATTGAGCTGGTCGACGACCGGCTTCCAATAGTCCGGCTGGCCGGATACGGATGCCGTTTCGGCCGAAACCATGCTTTCGTCTTTGCCGACCTTTGTGGCGGTCTTCTCCTCGGGGAGAGAGGCACTAGCCTTCGCAGAACCCGCACCCGTCCCTTTGAAACTGAAAGGCACCTGCGTAGGAGGCAAGCAATTCTCGTCGTTGCAGGCTCCATATTCCAGGTAACCTTCCACCTCGTAGGCACCGCCCGTCAGCTTCAGCTCCTGCACAAACTGCGCCGTCTTCTCGAAATAGCGCACCTGCATCTCGAACATCGGGTCGAAGCCAGACACTTCCTTGCCCACGGGCTTCAACTTGCCGACCGGCTCCGCACCTTGAATCTTATCCACGTTGAAGGTAGCCGAGATAGGACCACCATCGCCCAAATCAGTCGAATAGACGTGCCAACCCGGGTCGATGGTACCCGTGAACACGATTTCCACCTTCTCGTCCGATACCTGCTTCCACTCCGACTTGAAGGTAACAGGTTCCAAAATCTGCGCCTGCACCACCAGGGTCACCAGAAGCAGACAGAAAAAGCATACGATTTTCTTCACGTTCATTTCCTTATTTCTCATCCGACATCAGATTTCATAATCCACGCAAGCACGGCTCTCACGCACCTCAGCCAACAAGGCTCCTGCGGCCACATGGTCGGGATGGGTGGCGTAGGCCTTCACGTCATCCAGCGTATCGAACTCACTATAGAGGGCAATGCTCCACGTCTCACCGGGATTGATGTTCAGCCCCACTTCCACCTTCCGGATGACGGAGATTTTGGCGGGCAATGCCTCAATGGCCTGCTTGAAGGCGTGCATGGCTTCCAGCTTCTTGTCTGCCGGAGCCTCGTCTTTCAACTTGAATAATACGATGTGTTTAACCATACCTTTGTTTATTATTGATTTATATTTACTTATATGTCCATCCGCAAAAGAGGATTTTCTATCAAGCCACAAAATTACAGGTTTTACACGAAGTAAGAAAACATTTGGCGGATAATGTTGTAGCGGTTCAGAAGGGATAACCCACGGCAAAATGGAAGGCGAAATCCCGCTTGAAGTTCGGATGAAAGACGGGATAGCGCATACGCCCGCTCTCGTAAATGGGATTGATCGCCTTCATGCCTCCATCAAAGCGAAGGACAAAGAAGTCCAAATCCAAGCGGATGCCCAAGCCGTAGGCCACGGCTATCTGCTTGTAGAATTTGTTGAACTCGAACTTCCCGCCGGGTTGCTCCTCATACTCGCGCAGCGTCCAGATATTGCCCGCATCCACAAAGACGGCACCCCGGAATTTCCAGAAGAGCCGCGTGCGATACTCAATGCTGGCATCCAGCTTGATGTCGCCCGACTGGTTCAGAAAGTTATTATCGCCGGGGAAAGAGCCGGGTCCCAAATCACGCACCGACCAGCCGCGCACGCTATTCGCCCCGCCTGAGAAATAGCGTTTCTCGAAGGGCACCACCGATGCGTTCCCGTAAGGTATGGCAATGCCCGCCCCCACATGGAAAGCCAAGGAGTTGCGGCTATCGATCACGATGTTCTTTGCGAAATCAGCATCAAACTTCAGGTATTGGGCGAAAGGGATGCCCAAGAGGGTATACTCTCCCGCTGCATTCTTCCGCATCTTGGTGGCACGCGCCAAGGCGTAAAGCACATTGCCTGCCGACTCAAAATTGAAGCGCACGGTGTACGAGTTGCCCAGCGTGGTGTTGTTCATCAAGGCACGTCCTGCACTGTTGTACGTATAGTTATACCCGGTGCGCACGATCAGGCGGTCCTCGTAGTTGTACTTCAAGATGTAGTTCTGCTCTTGCTCCAAGTAGAGGTCGCGGAAAGCCTCGTCTATCCAAGGCATGTACAAGTAATTGATGTCCAGCAAGTCGATGCGGTGTTGGGCGCGGACGTGCTGCATGCCCCACTTGTAGCTCCATCCGGCCGATGCCACGATTCGCGTGAACTCCGGACGCATCTGATAGTTGTATTGGAGGCCAAACTCTGTGGTGGCGGATATCCGCCGGGTGAAATCATTGGAGATGAACGGGAAGAGGAAGCGGGGGAAGTTGATGGTAGCTTCCGCGCCCAACTCGATATAGTTCTGGTTATACCCCGTCCCTTGTAGGCCGGACACCGCCTCGTAGGCTCCACGAAGCTTCAGCATGAACGCCTCCGACCCCCGAAAGAGGTTACGATGATTGTAGGACACGGAGCCTCCCGCCCCGAGGTCGCCTGCCGAATTGGTGCCATCCACCTCGAACGACACCGACTGGGACTTGTTCTTGGTGAGCAGCACGTAGGCACTCAGGGCGGTGCTGTCCTCCTCCTGCTCGAAGAACCGGATATTGGTGTACTTCAACGCCTGGAGACGTCCGAAGTTGGTGTACGTGCGGCTGACAGCATGGTCATTGTACAAGTCGCCGGGCTTGAAGTGCAGATTGTTCACCAGCACCTTGGGGCGCAGATAGAGGCGGTCCTTGAAGTAGATGGGATACGCGCCGTAGTGCACCGAGTCGTTCACCTGGATGCTGTTCTCCTCCGAACCTTGCATCATGTCATAGTCGGTGATGAACGACACCTTGTCCACGCGGTATTGCCGATGGGGCTTGGTCAAGTCGCCTTGTCGGAAAGGGGCCAGATGGAAGGTGAGTTCCACCTGATACGTATTGCGCACGGTGTCGGCCGTATAGGTGATGTAATCCTTGTTGAACTTGTAATAGCCACGGCCCAAGAGGTCGGACGTGATGCGCTGACGTTCGGCATCGAGCACATTGACATCGAGAATCATCCCTTCCTTCAGCAAGGTAGCCGCCAAGTCCTGTCGCATGTACGCCGCGATGCGCTCGTCCTGCACATCCAGCTTCAGCGTTTTCACCCGGTAGGGCTTCCCGGTCTGCACCCGGTAGGTCAGCTTCATCTTCCGTCCGGACACCTCGTGCTCAGGCTCCACGGTAGCTCCCATATAGCCCATGTTGCGGACAGCTTTGGTGATTTCTTCGGCCGTGCGCTCTGTCTCTTCGACGCTGTAAATGACGGGCGCATCGCCCATCCGCCGAAGCACGCGGTTGATCCATTTCGTGGAGTCGCGTCCCGACCAGTTATAGACATACAACTGCGTCTTGACCAGGCTGAACCATTTGGAATTGGGATGCTGACGGACATACATCGAGAGTTGCGAGGGGCGCACCTCCTCGTTGTCCGTCCGGATGCGCACATCGTCCAACAAATACGCGCCTTTGGGCACGTACTTGGTGGTGGAGCATGCGGCCAGCCCCAAGGCCAAGACGCAAAGCAGGACGGTGCGGACGATATTCCTCATATTCTCTCTTCGGACACGGATTGCTAATTGGTCGCAAAGGTACGCTTTTCTCCCCGAAATCCCAACACGGCGTCCGCTAAAGGTTTCAAGAATACGGCTTTAACGCAAAAATTTCCTCATGTCGATATATATTCGTACCTTCGCAACGGATTTAAACATGTATTCAGTATGAACGAAGGAGAAACCAATCGTCAGAAGATTCTTAGAGAGGCATTCAGGCTATTTGCTACGATGCCATACGACCGCGTGTCTTTCAGCGTCATGGAGAAAGAAATCGGGATCAGCCGCGGCTCCATGGTCTATTATTTCAAGAACAAGGAAGGACTGTTCAGGGAAATACTTCATACTTTTGTCTATAGAACGTCATCTGTAAAAACAGTACCCGATGCTTATAAACTATCCCTTTGCTC